>NZ_RZRY01000020.1:0-28938 GCF_003998035.1 Mesorhizobium sp. M2A.F.Ca.ET.039.01.1.1
GCATAGTAAATGGCTGGAACGTGGGTATGGCCACAGAAGATGAAGCGGGCATCGCTTGAGGAGAGGCAGCGTTCTGCCGCGTCGACGTCGCGTATGTACAACCATTTTTCCTGCCGCTCCGCGCTGGCGTGCACATACAGCCGGTCTTCGGACCGGAGCGAAAGCGGCAGCTGCGCGAGAAAGTCGAGATGCTCCTGGGCGAGCCGTTCGCGAGTCCACTCGATGGCGGCCCGCGCGTTCTCCGTCATGTCGGTCCGGCCCAAGGCCGCCGCTTCATCGTGGTTGCCCTTGATGCAGAACGCGCCGCCCTCCACCAGATCGGCGGCCTTCTCGACCACATAGACAGGATCGGGCCCGTAGCCGACCAGATCGCCAAGCAGAACCAGCTGGTCCGGCGCCTGCTCCCGAACGACCTCCAGGACTGCGTCGAACGCCTCACGGTTGGCATGGATGTCAGACAGGATCGCGATGCGCATTCAACCTTGTCCCGGGAAGCGAGCAACATAGCAAGGCGACGGCTGCAAGGAATTTGATCCGGCTCAATGCCCCTGCGCGAGCTTACGGCGGAGATTCCCCCCAATGCGGTCACCTTGTCGACTTCCACGACATTGCCTGCAGATCGCTGTCCACCCTCTCACGCACGCTGAAACCAGGCTGCAGCTTAGGCGCGAACGGTCTTACGGGTCGGCCCGCATACATCACGCGAACGCGCGGCACGCCCTCGTTGCGGCGGCCTTCGAGGCCATCCACGGCCAAAAGCCTTTGCATCGCCATTATGGCTTGGCATTCGCTTTCGGATCGACTAGATGAGCCCCGCGCCTGTTTGCCTAGACGGCTAGCGGGTGCAGGGAAGGGTTGCCCGCCGGTTGAAGGCACACCATGTCCGTCGAGGACTTCCCACGGGAGCATCTCCCCAACCCGCGCGGCAAAACCGGCCGGCGCGAGATGTCAAGGACGGAGAGGTGGCCGAGTGGTTGAAGGCGCACGCCTGGAAAGTGTGTTTACGGGAAACCGTAACGCGGGTTCGAATCCCGCTCTCTCCGCCAGAATTTTCCTAATAAATCAATGATTTCATACACTTAGATCATTATTGAAGTCCTTCAAGATCGAAGCGACCTTAATCTGCGTAACAAACCGCCAAGAATCCGCTCAGTCCGCCACAGCGTCGCTCAACGTCGAGGTGGTCAGCATCCTATTCGGGCCGCAAGCAGACGTCAGCTTGCGGCCGCAGGCTTCGAGGGCGGAAGCCGAAGAAGATCTTGTATATCGCATGGCCTCACGGCGTGCGGGCAACGTGCGAGCGCGGGCAGGGTTAGATCCTAACCAATGCGACGCGGCAGACCGCCTTTCGCACGAAAGAACGCCCCCCCTCATAGCGAGAACCGCTGAAGCCCAAGCGGAGAATCTGCGTCCGGCAATGCCGAGGAGCGCCGTACCTTCCCGCGCGTCCGGCATGGCTCGCTCCTTATCCCACTCGTCCGAGGTGAGCGGCAGGTTCAGGGCCAGGAGACGGCGGACGCGGCTCCCAGACCCCGAGCTTGCGCAGGACACGCACCTCATCGCGGATGAGCGTCGTCAGCGCGCGTATGACCGTCGTGGTTGGCCGCTGGCTGGACGTGGCCAGAAGCAGCTCCCGCTCGATCGGGGGATTGCGGATGCGCCAGTAGTTGATCCTGCCTTCGGCAACGAGGTTGTGGCAGCTTGAATAAGACAGGATGGTGTAGCCTATCCCCGCTTCGACGAGCCGCAAGGTCGAAGGCATGGCGTCGACCTCGACCTCGATATTCGGCTCGATGCCGGCGGACCCGAGAATGTGATCCAGCACCACGCGCAGGCCATGCGGCCTCGCTGGCAGGATCATCGGCAGCCGGGACATCACGTCCGCATCGACAGGGCCTGGCCCGAGATTGTGTGGGTCGTTTTTGGCGCCGAGCAGGAACAGCTCGTCGCGCAGGATGGGTTCTGCCAGAAGATTGTTCATCCTCGGCGCGTTGTACAGGACCGCGACGTCGATCTTGCCCATCACCAGCCATTCGAGCAGATGGCCGCTGAAGCCTTCGATCACCCTCAGGCTCACCTGCGGGAACTGGACGCGGAAATTCTGCACCAGCGGCGCCGTCAGCACGACGCCGACCGAGGGCGGCATTCCGAGCACGATCGTGCCACGCGGGTTCGAGCGCAGCGCCGCCAGTTCCGTCTCGGCGCGCGCGGCCTGCTCAAGCAGGGCCACAGCGTAGCTTTGCAGGATCTTGCCGGCTTCCGTAAGCACGATGCCGCGGCCATTGCGATAGAGCAGCGCGACGCCGACCTTGTCCTCGAGCGACTTGATCTGCCGGCTGAGCACCGGCTGGCTAATCGAAAGCGCCACCGCCGCGCGTGAGAAACTGCCGAACTCGGCCACGGCGGTAAAAAGCTGCAGTTGCTTCAGATCGAACATCAGGTGCGGCCCTTGGCTCGAATGCGGGAAACCGCATTGTCGAAGCACGCGGCAAACGCCTGAGTTTGGGGCACTGAGCGATGGTTGACAAGGGAGGCCCAACCGGCGCCCTGCAAAGCTGTTATGCGGCGAGCGAAGCTTATGCTGCGCTCTGGAATTGGCTTATTTGCTAGCTCATGGCCGTCTGCACCAGGCGGCCTTCCCGGAGTAAAAACTTTGCAGACTCGAACGCTTGGGTTCGTTGGGCTCGGCCGCATGGGCGCGCCTATGGTAAGACGGCTTGCTGAAGCGGGCCACCATGTCATCGTCCATGACCGCAGGCCGGATGCCGCCACGGACCTGCCGGGCAATTCTATAAGCGTGGCCGCCACGGCCGCCGCCGTCGCCGACGAGGCCGAGGTGGTGTTCTGCAGCCTGCCGACGCCGCCGATCGTCAAGGAGGTCGTGCTCGGCGCCGATGGCTTGACATCGGGCGCGAAAGCCAAAGTGGTGATCGACCTGTCAACGACCGGGCCCAGCATGGCCAAGACCATCGCGGCGGAGCTGGCCGGCCGCGGCATCGCCTGGGTCGACGCGCCGGTTTCTGGCGGCATCGCCGGAGCCAGCAGCGGCTCGCTCGCGGTAATGGTCTCTTGCAAGAAGTCGGTGTTCGATGAGATCGACCCGGTGCTGGCCAATTTCGGCAAGCGGTTCTACTGTGGCGAAAACGCCGGCACCGCCCAGGTCGCCAAGCTCGGCAATAACATGATCGCGGCGGCCGTCATCCTGCTCTCGGCCGAGGCGCTGGCGATGGGTGTGAAATCCGGGCTGGACCCGCGCATCATGTGCGACATTATCAATGCCTCGAGCGGCCGCAACAGCGCCACCCAGGACAAGTTTCCCCGCGCTGTGCTGCCGGGAACGTTCGATTTCGGCTTCGCCACCGCCCTCTCCTACAAAGACGTCCGCATGTGCGTCGACGAGGCGGAGAATCTCGGCGTGCCGATGGTCGCGGGCTCGCTGGTAAGACAGATGCTCGCCGCCACGAATGCCCGTTTCGGACCGGACTCGGACTTCACTTCGATGGTACGCATCGTCGAAGAATGGGCGGGAATAGAAATCCGCGCCTGAAGGTGGGAACCGCGGAGGACTTGGGAAATGGCAAGCTTCACGAAGCAATTGGCCGACACGCTGGCCGGCCTGCCCTTGGAAGTGTTCAGTCCTGCCGTCACCGCCAAGGCAAAGCTTTGTCTGCTCGATTTCCTCGGCTGCGCCTTCGAGGCGTCCGCGCTCGATCCGAGCCAGCAAGCGCTGGCCGCGGTGACGCCGGCGCGCGGCGGCCACATCATTGGCGAAAGTCGGCAGGCCACACCGGCGGACGCGGCCTTCGTCAATGCGGTCAAGGGGCATGGGCTGGTCCGCGAGGACATGCACGCCGGATCCGTATGCCATCACGGCGTCGTCGTCTGGCCGCTGCTGCTGGCGCTCGCCGAAACGAAGACGGTTTCGGGGATCGACCTGCTGCGGGCGGCAATCGTCGCCTATGAGGTCGGCGGGCGGCTGGGCCGGATGCTCATCGACCGCGAGCTTTCGGGACTGTTCAGGCCGACGGGGCTGGTGGCTCCGATCGGCGCGGGATGTGGCGCCGCGCGGTTCATCGGCCTCGACAAGGAACAGACCGCGGCCGCGATCGCCTTTGCCGCCAACACGTCGTCCGGCCTCAACCAGTGGCCGAAGAGCGGCGGATCGGACATGTTCTTTCATCCGGGCTTTGCCGCGCGCAACGCCTGGATGGCGGTCCAGCTTGCGGCCGCCGGTGCCTATGGCAGCCCGGACGTGCTTGAGGGAAAATCCGGTTACTTCGCCGCCTTCGCACGCCGGCCGATGCGGGGGCCGGTGCAGCTCTTCCCCGACGGCGAGGCCGATATCCTGGCCGTCTACCACAAGGCGGCGCCTGCCTGTAATTTCGCCCAGACGGCCTGCCAGACCGCGCTCAAGCTCGTCGAGATGATCGGTCCCGGCGCAGCCCCCGTCGAGCGGATCCACATCCGTGTCCCCGCCGCCGCGGCGGCCTATCCGGGTTGTGACAACACCGGCCCCTTCGAGCGTTCACTCCAGGCCAAGATGAGCATTCCTTATGGCGTTGCAGCGGTGTTCGCCAGCGGCCGTCTCTCGGAAGACAACTACAGGGACCTGCGGGATAAGGAGACGCTGCGGCTGATCGATGCCAGCGACCTCTCGGCTAGCGACGAACTGACGGCACAGTTTCCGGCCAAGCAGGGCGCCAGCATCGATGTCGTGCTCGGGGACGGGCGGCAGCTGTCGATGGGGCTTCCGGATGTGATCCCGGCGACCGAAGCCGAAATCCGCGAGCGCTTCAGATCGGCCGCCGCGCCGATCGTGGGCGGCGAGGCCGCAAGGTCGATCGAGGACTTCATCGACCGGCTGGAGTCCAAGAAGGATGCCGGCCGGCTGATGCCGCTCTGCGCCACCAAGGAAAAGGCCAGGCCGCGAAGAGCGGCTTGAGCGGGAAGGCGCATGGAGGACGCTGAATGACAGTTCGGCGAAAGACAGCTTTCGTCACCGGCGCCGCGAGCGGCATCGGCAGAGCCATCGCGACAAGCCTCCAGGCCGACGGCACGCGCATCGTGCTTGCCGACCGGCAGGCCGAGGCGCTTCAGGCGTTGTCAAACCAACTGGGCGGCGAGGTCTTTGCGCTCCCGCTGGACATCACCGACGCGTCGGCCGTCGACGCTTGCCTGGAACAGGTGCCGGCGGAATTCCGCGACATCGACATACTGGTCAATAATGCCGGCCACGATATTGGCGGCCGCATCCGTTTCGACCAGGGATCGGCGGATGACTGGTCTGCCATCATCGAGACCAATCTGATCGGCTTGATGCGCGTCACGCGCGCGATCCTGCCCGGCATGGTCGCGCGCGGCCGCGGCGACATCGTCAACATGAGCTCGATCAGCGCGCTCCGGATCGTGCCCGAGCAGGCGCCCTACTCGGCCAGCAAGGCAGGCGTGCACATGCTGAGCGACATCATCCGCGGTGAGCTCGCGGAGACGCCGCTGCGGGTCATCGAGATTATGCCCGGCCTGACGCGCACCAGCATCGTCACGACCCGCCACCGCGGCGACGAGGAAGCGGCGCGGCAATATTTCGAGCGCTTCGGCATGGCGCTTGACCCCGAGGACGTGGCGCGCTGCGTGATGTTCGCGCTGAGCCAGCCGCCGCATGTCCAGATCGCGCAGATGTTCGTGCTGCCTACGAACAGGTGGTAGGTCCCGTCGCCCAGGCCTGCACTGAGCCGGGCGGCCGGGGCCGGCCTGTTCAGTGAACGGCCGCGTACATGATGCGGCTTTCGCTGGCCTCGGCGATGTCCATCTCCTCGACGACGCGCCCCTGCCGCGCAACGAGGATACGGTCCGAGAGAGCCAGTATCTCAGGCAGATAGGACGAGATCACCACCACCGCCATGCCGCTGTCGGCAAGCTCGTTGATGAAGTTGTGGATCTCGACGATGGTGCCGACATCCACGCCGCGCGTCGGCTCGTCCAGGATGACCAGCTTCGGCTTCTGGATGAGCGCCTTGGACAGCACGACCTTCTGCTGGTTGCCGCCCGACAGCTCGATCACGCGCGCATCGGCATCGATCGCCTTGACGCCCAGTCGCTTGGTCCAGGCCGTGGCAAGCTCGCGCGCATTGCGCGGCGTGACAGCGGTCAGCGGATTGCTGCCGGTCGCCAGCGCGCCGAGCTGGACGTTGCTGGCAATCGTCATCGTCTCGAAGAAGCCTTCGATCTTGCGGTCCTCGGTGACATAGACGACGCCGTCGCGCACAGCGGGCCGTGGCGTGCGGTAACGGACCGGCCGGTCCTCGAAGCGTACGGTGCCGCCGTGGAAATAGTCGCGCTTCAAGACGCCGGCGACGATCTTCATCGTCTCCGTTCGCCCCGCCCCGACCAGGCCGAACATGCCGGTGACCTGCCCCGCGAACACCGAGAAGGAGGTGTTTCGGACCGTATTGCCCATCGACAGGTTCTCGACGCTCAGGATCTTCTTGCCCATCGGCCGCGCCTTGCGCTTCTCGCCGGCATAGAGCTCGCCGGACAGGCTCCGTCCGACCATCGCCTGCACGATGCGATCGCGGTCGAAATTGCGCGTGTCGTCGGTGACGACGACCTTGGCGTCGCGCATCACCGTGATGCGGTCCGACAGGTAAAGCGCTTCCTCCAGCGCATGGCTGATGAAGATGATCGCGATGCCTTGCTCCTTCAGCCGGCGCGCCAGGTTGAAGAAGTGGAATTTCTCTTCCGGCGTCAGCGTCGCGGTCGGCTCGTCGAAGATGATGAGCCGGGCATGATGATGCACGGCGCGCGCGATCTCGACCATCTGCTTCTTGCCGGCGCCCAGGGTGGAAACCTGCGACGTGGGGTCGACGTAGAAATTGAGCGACAAAAGATAGCGCTGCGCCTGGATGTTGAGGCCGCGCAGGCGGTTGAAGAGTTTTTCGTCGCCAAGATAGATGTTCTGCGCGACCGACATCGACGGAACCAGATTGGTCTCCTGGAAGACCATGGCGACGCCATGCGCGAGCGCATCGGAAGGCGAGTTGAAAACCGTCGGCTTGCCGTCCAGCACCATCTCGCCCGAGGACGGCTGATAGACGCCGGCCAGCACTTTCATCAGCGTCGATTTGCCGGCGCCGTTCTCGCCGAGGATGGCATGGATCTCACCCGGACGGACGTCGAGGTTGACGTCCGAGATCGCGAGCACGCCGCGAAAGTCCTTGGACACACCGCGCAGTTGAACCAGTGAATTCATGCCGCCGTCTCGTCGTCGATTGCCACGATCTTGCCCGAGCCCTTGGCGCCGGCGATCAGCCTGCCACCTGTCTCGCAGAGCGACGTCACGCCATGGACATCGCCGTCGGCACGGCTCTGGTAGCTGCGCAGCATGGCCATGCGGTCGTCGCATCGCACCACCAGGCCGGTCGACCATGCCGGCGACCACGGCTTGAGCATATTGAGTTTCTTGCGCGCGCCGCCCTGGATCGGCTCGAGAAAGCTCTTTCCGGTCGCAAGCGCCGGCGCGATCCAGTAGGCCGGATCGATCGTGTCGACCATGCGGCGCCGGTATTCGTCCTCCTTGAGCACGAATTCGACCAGCGGATTGCGGGGCGCGAACATCGCCAGCCAGAAGCCGCCCGAGGCGGACTGCGTCATGCGACCCGGATAGGCGGGCAAGGCCGCAAGCGCGACGCGGGGCTGTGAGCCGCCCGCCAGCGCAAGGACGCGATGCCGCCACGCTTCAGCGACAAAGATGTCCTCTCCCGAAAGCGCCAGGCCTGCCGCGAACTCCAGCCCGCCCAGAAGCCGTTCGGCGCGGCCGCTGCGGGTATCGATGCGCCACACCGAGCCGCTCGCCGACTTCGTCATCAGATCGCGCTTCCATTCGCTCGCCGCGTGGCGATCCGATCCGACGGCGACGAACAATGTCGTCGGATCGGCGAAGACCATGGCCGTCACGCAAGAAGGATTGATGCCTTCGACCTTCAGCGGCCTTGAGGCGGTGCCGGGGCTTTCCAGGAGAATTCCGCGACCTTCGACCGCAATCGCCAGGTTTTCGTCCAGGGCGGCGATGCTGGTCACCAGTCCATCCATCGGACAACGCGCGCTCAGCTCAAATTGCGAGGCATCGCCGCTGGTTGAAAGGGTCAGCAGGTTGTTGCCGGAAGAGCAGAGGATGCCGTCATGCGCGGGTGTGAGATTGTCGACGCCGTCGAGCTGCATCAGCACCGGCATCGCGTCGAGCTTCGCGTTCGGCCGCAACGGCCCGTCCATCGGCGGCACGGTGCTGCCGGTGAGATCGAAGCCGCGGAAATTGGCCCAGGCTTTCCAGATCGCGCCGATCATGAACGGGCGCCCCAATAGGCGTCCTGCGCGCACCAGTTCGGGTCGGCATCGGGCAGGCGGTAGCGCCCGATGCGGTTGTTGGAGACGCCGCCGAGATAGAGCCAGCCGCGATGCTCGCGCATTGAGGTGATCATGGGATGGTTGAGGCCGCCAAGGTCCCAGAGATTGTCGAGGATCTCGCCCTTCTCGTTGAACTTCACCACGCAGCCGGTATTGATGTTGGGATAGAGCCACTGGTCCGGCGCGACGCGACGGGCCATGCGCTTACGGAAGCCGGGCATGCGCAGTGCTAGATCGAGTGCCGGCCCGCGCATGCCGAGCAGCGCCAGCCAGTAATTGCCGTCGGAAGAGCGGTTGATGTTGTCTGGGTAACCCGGAAGATTGGAGATCACCTTCTCGGTCCTGCCCTTCTTCGGACCGTCGAAATAGTAGCGGCTGATCGAGCAGGTCCAGCTCTCGGCGAACATGAAGGATTGCCCGTCGGAGCACATGGCGACGCCGTTGGCGAACACTAGTTTCGGGATTTCCGTATGCGTCTTGCCGGTGCGCGGGTCGTAGCAAATGATGCGCCCGCTGGCGCGGCTCTCGAGCGCATCGGTCGCCCAATCCTCCTGCTCGTAGCGGATGGTCGCCTCGCTGAAATAGATGCGGCCGTCCGGCGCCACATCGACGTCGTCGGCAAGGCGAAGGCGCGAATCGTCCACCACCGAGAACCAGCTGCGGTTCGTCTCGTCGGTCAGCTTGGTGACCGTCTTGTCGGGCGCCACCTGGAAAAGCCCCATGCCGCCGATGCAGACGAGCAGATTGCCGGACTTGTCGAAGGCCATGCCGAGCGGATGGCCGCCAATATGCGCGAACACTTCCGAGCGCTTATGATCGGGGCCGAAGAAGCGCACGATGTCGCCGTGGCGGGTGCCGCAATAGAGATTGTCGTCGCGATCGAGGATGACATCCTCCGGCCCTTCGATCTCGCCGAGGCCAATGATCTCGACCGAGCGCAGGCGGTCGTTGAGCATATAGGGTGAGCCGGGCGCATCGACCTGCGGCGAAGGCGGCAGCGACAGATAAGCGGGCGAGACATAGACCTTGGCCAGGATGCGGTGGCGGTGCTTCTGCCAGCGCATGTCGACGAAGACGGCGAGCAAAAGGATCGCGCCGAGGATCGTCGAGTTTATCGGACCGCTGATGCCGAGATTGATCAGGCCGTTGGTCAGCATGAGCACAAGCAGGCTGCCGATGATGGCCTTGGCGACGGAGCCCCGGCCGCCGCCGATTGCGGTCCCGCCGAGCACCGCGGCGGTCAGCGCCTGGACCTCCAGGCCGACGCCGGTGTCGGACCCCGTGCTGCCGAGGCGTGCGGCGAACAGGAAGCCGGCCAGCGCGCACATGGTGCTCGACGCGACATAGGTGAGGAACACCATGAAGCGCACATTGATCCCGGCATTGAAGGCCGAGCGCCGCGCCCCGCCGACGGCCGTCAACCGCCAGCCGGGTCGCATGCGAGAGAGCACCAGATGCCAGGCAAGCGCGATGGTCAGCGTGATCACCAGCGACACCGGAATGCCGAGCACCGTGCCTTCGCCGATGAACACCCACAGATCCGACATCGAGAACCCCGACATGATCGAGGTCGACATGCGCACGAAGACGATCTCGTAGAGCGAGCGGAAGATGATCAGGCTGACCAGCGTCGTCAGGAAGGCGCGCAGCCGCAGATAGCCGATCAGCACGCCGTTGATGGCGCCGCAGATCATTCCCATGCCGAGAATGCCGGCGAGAACAGCCGGCACGGGCAGCTCGTAGACATTCACGCCGATGAGCGAGAACAGAACGGCCAGCGAAAAGACCGAGGCCACTGAGAGATCTATGCCGCCCGAGATCATGACGACGGTGAGCGCCAGGACGACAAGCCCGAATTCGGCGAACTGCCGGGCGAGATCCGACAAGCTGGACAGCGACAGGAAGTCGGGAATGATCGATCCCATCACCAGCACGGTAAGCACCAGCGCGGTGAACGGGATGGCGTTGTCGATCCATCGCTTGGACATGATCTCCCCGATCAGATGATCGGGGAGATAGCGCGAGCGCAGAGACGCTAGAGTGTCGCTTGACATGATGCTGATTGACTTGCCCCGGCTCACTTCAACTGGTCGAGCGACCAGCAGGTGCGCGGACCGATATTGTCTTTCGTCAGCAGCGTCAGCGGCGTGTAGTAGGAGGTCTTCGATTCGCCTGCCTTGGCGGGCGACAGCAGCGTCTGGACGATCTGCTGGTTGATCGCGTTGCCCTGCAGCGGCACGTCATAGCTGATGATCAGGTCGAGAAGCCCCTTCTGGATGTTGTCGCAGCCGATCTGGTTGCCGCCGCCCGAGGTCACGACATAGACGTCGTTTGCCTTGCCCGCCGCCTGGATGGCAGCGCCCGCGCCGACATCCTGGTTGTCCCAGTTGCCGACCACGCCGCAGAGATCGGGATGCTGCTGCAGCACCGTCTCCATGATGGCGCGCGCCTTGGCCGGATCATACTGGGCGGCCTGCTCGGACACGATCTTGATCGCCGGGTCCTTGGCGAAGGTCTGCTTGTAGGCATAGAGCTCGTAGAGGTCCGACGCCGCTGTTGGCTGGCCGCGGATGATCGCGATCTTGCCGGACTTGCCCGATCCCGTGCCGCACTGCTTCACCAGCGCGTCCGACTCGATATAGCCGACGCGCGACCAGTCGGCGCCGACATAGGCGTCGGTCGGCACTACCGATTCCAGGTTGAGCTGGACCACCTTGATGCCGGCGTCCATCGCACGCTTCAAAAGGCGCGCATAGGACTGGACGTCAGGATTGTGCGCGATGATCAGGTCTGGCTTTTCGGCGATGAGCGCCGTCAGCGCCCGCGTGCCGGCATCCGTGCTCCAGTTCGGGTCGCGGATCTCGAGCGTGTAGCCGAGGTCGGCCGCCTGCTTGCGCATGATCGCCGCCCAGCCCTCCGTCAGGTCGAAGCCCATGGCCAGCGGAATGAAGACGACGCGCTTGCCCTTGAGGCCGTCGTAGAACGGATTGCGCGACGGATTGTCGAGGCCGTCATCGGCATGTGCGGCCCCCGCCAGGCCGAGTGCCATGAGCCCGGCCGCCAGGATAGTTCTGAATTTCATGATTTCCTCCCATTGGATTGCAAAGCTTGTCTTCAGATGTCGCCCTGGCTCTGTTGCGAAGTCTGCTCGTCCCTGGGGTTGATGAAGCTATCGACCGTGATGGCGAGCAGCAGGATCAGGCTCTTGATGAGGTTCTGCGTCGTGTAGGTGATGTCGAGGATGGTCATGCCGTTGAGGAGCACGCCGACCAGCAGCGTCCCCACCAGCACGTTGCGCACGCTGCCGCGGCCGCCGCTGAGGCTGATGCCGCCGAGCACGACGACCAGCAGCACGTCGTAGATCATCGTCGAGTTGTAGACCCGCGTGCTCATTCCCGAGACGGCGGCGGCCATCACCACGCCGGCGAGGAAAGCGATCAGAGCGCTGATCACATATTGCGCCACGATCAGCGGGCGCAGCGGCAGGCCGGTGATGCGCGCGGCGAACGCATTGTCTCCGGCCGCGTAGACGAAGCGGCCGAAGCGCGTGCGCATCAACACCAGCGCGACCAGTGCGGCCAGCACGGCAAAGGCGACGATGGGCATCGGCAGGCCGAGGAAAGCCCCTCGTCCAAGGAAGTCGAACCAGTCGACGCCGGCAGGCGAGTTCTGAACGTCGATCTGGAACAGGAAGGCGCGTCCCGAGCCATACATCACGAGGCCCATCGCAAGCGTAGTGAAGATGGCGGGAATGTCTGCATAGGCGATCAGGATGCCGCTCCCCAAACCGATGACCAGTGCCAGCAGGGCGCCGTAGACCAGAGCCGTGTCGAAGGGCATACCGGCCTGCGCCATCGACAGCACCCAGGACAGCGACACCACCATGGTCGCCACCATGGCAAGGTCGATACCGCGGCCGATGACGACCAGCCCCATGCCGAGGCCCAATATGCCCAGGATGGAGACGCTGCGCACCAGAGCGATCAGATTTCCCGCGGTCAGGAAATTGTTCAGCGTGGCGGCGAAAACCACGAACAGCGCGACGGCGAGCGCGAACACCACGCCCTCCTGCGACAACCGCGCCTTGGCCATTGCGCCACCTCCCGAACCAGGCCTTGCCGGCCCGTCGCGAAGCCCTTCGCGACCTGCTTTTCCTCGCCGCGACCATCCCCTTTTTGGCTGGCTCAAGACATATCCGCCCAGGGAATATCAGTTATGTTTCATGCCGGGCGGGGCATCGGACGCCTGAGCTGTGCGGTGGGTTGAAAGCCGGACACTTTCGGCATCGTCGGCAAGGCCTGTCATGCGACAAGCGCCATAGCTGTTATCCTGATTCCGCACTGCCTCATCGCTTCACTCCGCCTTGCCAATCGCGCAAAACTGCTGAGCGACAAGAGGAGGCGCCAAAGGCGCCTGTCGCACCGGGAGGAAATGATGACGGACGAGCCGCGCAAACAGACGCCGGGGGTCTACAGACGCCGAGTGGGCGATGCCATGGTGACCGTCATCAATGACGGTTTCCTCGATATCAGCGTGGCCATCCTGCGCGGGACGGATCGCGGCGACATGGAGGGCCTGATGCGCGAGCAGTTCCGGCACACGGAACCGCGTCTCACCGTCAATGCCTTCGTGATCGAGACGGGCAAGAACACCGTCCTGGTCGACGCCGGAGGCGGGTCGACCACGGTCTATTCCATGGGGCTGCTGCCGCAGAATCTCGAAGCCGCCGGCTTCAAGCCCACGGACTTCGACACCGTCCTGCTCACCCATATCCATCCCGACCATTCGAGCGGCCTGATGGACACTTCGGGCAAGCCGCTCTTTCCACGGGCTGAAGTCATCGTTCACCGGGATGATCTCGACTTCTGGTCCAATCCCGAGAAGGCTGAAAAGTCCGCCGCGGCGCGGCCTTATACCGGTTCGGCCGATGCGTTGCTGTCCAGCTATCGGGGTCATTTCCATCCCGCCGAAGGCGGCGAGGTAGTGCCGGGCATCCGGCAGCTTCCGCTGCCTGGACACACGCCCGGCCATAGCGGCTATCAGCTCGACTCGGCCGGCGAAACGCTGGTGATGTGGGGCGACACGGTGCACGTGCCGGAGATCCAGATTCCGCGGCCGCAGGTCACCAGCGAGTTCGACGTTGATGAAGCGTTGGCGCATGAAAACCGCCGCAAGATCTTCGAGCATGTCGCCAACGAGCGGCTGCTCGTCACCGGCGGGCACCTGCATCTGCCCGGGTTCGCGCATCTGGTGAAGGCGGGGGATGGCTTCCGCCTCGTTCCTGAAAGCTGGATGGTTCAGCTCTAGAAAACGGACATCAAAAACGGCTCCGGGCCGGCCCGATGGACCGGCCCGTGTGTTTTTAAGCCAGACGTCAATCCGTGACTTCGACCCAGGTCTTGCTCTTGGCGTCGTATTTGACCAGCGTCACCTGCTCGGCGGTGATGGTGATGTGGCTCTTTTCGGAGAAGCTGATATTGCCGGTCATGCCCTTGAAGCCCTGGACCGCGTTGAAGCCTTTCTGCAGGTCTTTCGGATTCGTCGACTTCACGTCCTTGATGACCTGCGCCAGCATCTTGATGCTGTCATAGGCGCCCGCCGAGAAGGGCGTGGCATCGACGTTGAACTTCTTCTTGTAGGCGTCCTTGAACGCCAGAAGTTCCGGACCCGGATGCAGCTCGGTCGTCAGCATCGCGGTGATCGTTCCATCGGCAAGGTCGCCGGCGAGCTTCGAGTAGGTATCGTCGGCGTTGGTCTCGTCATTGCCGTAGACGATGGCGTCGTAACCAATCGAATGCAGGTCCTGCACGAAGGCAGCCTGGTCCTGCGGGGTGAGCCACACGTCGACGCATTTGATGCCTGCGGCCTTGATGGCGTTGACCTCCGGCATCAGGCCAGCGGTCGCGCCCGTCGACCAGTTCTCGGTGATGGTGTGATCCATGGCGATCTTCTTGCCGGCCTTGTCATAGGCAAGCTGGATGCCGAACAGACCGCCCTGCCCGTATGTGGATGGATCATGCAGCACCGCGAGGCCATCGGGGCAGTGCTTCAATGCATGCTGGCCGATCTTCTCGCCCCAGGCAAAGGTGTTGAGACCGAAGTCGAAGACCCACGGGTTCGGCGGGCTGGTCGGCCCGTCCGGATTGACGGTGAGGCCGCCATCGTCGACGACGCCGATGGTCGGGAACTTATGGCGCTCAGCCAGTTGCGCCGTGACCGGGCCGGTGTCGGGCGAGCCGGCAATAGCGATCGCGCCCTGCGACATCAGCTTCTCATAGAGCTGCCCGGACAGCGTGGCCGACGCATTGTCGTTATGCGGGTCGAGCTTGAAGGTGTGGCCATCGACACCGCCGGCGGCGTTGACCTCGTCGACCGCCATCTGCGAGCCGTTCACCGTGGCGACACCGGTCGAACCATAGGCGCCGGTCGTTCCCGCGATGAGGCCGATGAGATATTCGTCCGCCGCGCTGGCTTGAACGCAGAGCCCCCAGAACGCCGTCGTGGCCAGCAACATCGCGGAAGTCGTCGCGAGTTTTCTCATGTCTGATTTTCCTCCCTGCGATCGGTGGGCAGGAACCGACAACCCGATCGCTCAATTGCCCTGCGCTTCCCGCGCCCTCTCGGTGATGGATTTTGCTATCCCGTCGCCAGGCCTTGTCAACGCGAGCGCCAGCGCCCCGAAGCCGGTTCAGCGACCCTGTCAATGCCACTGGAGAAGCCGACCGGGCACGATCATCGGTATCGCAAAAAGGGAGCTCGGCATCTAGGATAACTTATTGCTCCCACTTGCTTTTATACCAAACCAACTTCCTAAAACCGCGCGCCGAAAGACGCCTTGGACCGCCTCGCCGCGCCCCGCGTTTCACCGTTCCGAAACGCCGTTCAATCGCTGCGCTCATAGCTGTTATGTCACTCGCATCAGCTATTTCCGGACGGTCATTTTCGACTAGGTTTTTGACACCGGCGCAGCAGGCCAGAGCTGGACAAATTGCGGCATGGAACCCCCGCCCGACGGTTCATCTTGAATTCGGGCGGCTATCCGACGGAAGCGTCTCCCGCGAGGCGGTCAAGCCGGCTGAGGAGGCGACGCCGGCGAGGGGAGAGGGGCAAGCCACCAGTGCTGCAATTCGTGTTGAGCGGGGTAGCGATAGGATCGATCTACGGTCTGATCGGCATGGCGCTCGCGATCTCGTTCTACGTCACCCGCATCATCAATTTCGCGCAGGGCCAGCTGATGATGGTGACCGTCATGGTCACCGCCGAGCTCGCCTCCTCCGGCTATCCGGTCTGGCTGGCCGCGCTTGCCGGCCTGGCGTGCTCGTGCATCGTCGGCATCCTGTCCTATGTCATCGCGGTGCGGCCGATCCTTTTGTCGAACCGCTTCAGCTTCGGCTGGCTGGTGTCGACGCTAGGCTTCGCAGTGATCGTCGAAAATGCGGCCGCCTATATCTGGGGCCCGACGTCGCAGGCTTTTCCGCCGATCCTCAACGGCATCAGCCTGCCGATCGGCGGCGCGGTGCTGACTGCCCAGCAGCTTCTCGCCATCGTCACCGCCGCGGTGCTTGCCGCCGGCTTCGAGATCGTGCGGCGCTATACGCTGTTCGGCAAGCTCGGCATGGCGACGGCAGCCGATCCCGAGATGGCATCGGCCATCGGCGCCAACACAGCAATCGTCGCGATCGTCGCCTTCACGGTCTCCGCCGTTTACGCGGGGATCGCGGGCCTGCTCATCGGACCTTCGACCTTCGCCAATCCCTATCTCGGCGATACGTTCGGGACCTACGGCTTCATAGCCATGATGATCGGAGGCGGCACCGAGCGGCCGATAGCGGCGATGTTCGGCGGCGTGCTGCTCGGCGTCTGCGCCGAAGGCGCCAACGCGCTGATCAATTCACAGGCCTCGGACTGGTTCCCCTTCATCGTGCTCGTGCTGATCCTGATCGTCTCGCCCAAAGGCCTGTTCAGCACCAGCAATCCACTGTTTCGCCCGCGCCGAGCGGCCATGACGCGCGGCTGAGGTGAGCATGGCCCCTGCATTCGATACTCAGTCGGGCGCCGCCGCTCCAAGGCTTCGCATCGGCCGCTGGCGCGCCGCCGGGCTGGCCGCTGCCCTGATCGCCTATCTAGCGGCCACCGCCTATGTCGCCCAAACCGACCTCGGCCTGCAGAGCCTACTGCTGGTGGCCGCTGTCTTCGGCATCCTTGCGATCAGCCTCGACCTCGTGGCCGGGATGCTCGGCCTGTATTCGCTGGGCCAAGGCGGCTTTTTCGGAATCGGCGCCTACGCGACGACGATCCTTGCCAACGACTATGGCTGGAACGTCTTCGGCCTGCTCATGCTGGTCCTGGCGGCAACGGGCTTGATCGGCATGGCCGTGGGCGCAATGTCGCTTAGGGTCAGCGGCCTCTACTTCGCCATCACCACCTTCATCTTCACGCTGGTGCTGACGGTCCTGGCGACCGACATGGTCACCGTCACCGGCGGCCTACAGGGACTGCTCGGCCCGGCCTTTCCGGATTTCCCGGCAAGCCTGGAATGGCTCGGCACACCTTTGGTGTGGTGCATCATGCTGGCGCTGCTCGCCTGCCTCGGCCTGGTCTGGAATATTCGCCATTCGCCGCTCTACCCGATCCTGCTTTCGATCCGCGACGCCGAGCCGTTCGCTGAGGCCGCCGGCGCGCGCACGGCGGCGATCAAGGTCGGCGTCTTCGGCGTCTCGGCCGCGATGGCCGGAGGGGCAGGCTGGCTCTTCTCGTTCCTCGGCGTCGTCTCTCCCAGCCAGTTCGACTGGTCGGTGTCGCTGAACGTGCTTGTGATGGTGCTGATCGGCGGCATCAACACAAGCATCGGTCCGGTCGTCGGCGCCATGTTCGTCTCGATGTTCCCGAATGTCGTCAACATCAATCCCTGGCTGCAGGAGATCGTCTACGGAGCGCTCTCGATCCTGGCGATCACGCTGTTGCCCGACGGTGTCGTCGGCATTGCGCGGCGCGCGCTTGCACGGCGCGCCGGCGGGACAGCCCAGGTGGCAGATGCCGCCGCGGCCGAAGCCTTGACTGCCCCGCCCGCTATTGCGCCCTCGTACGCTTCGCCAAAAGACTCCGAGGTCATCGTGGAGTGCCGGGGCATCGAATTCGGCTACGGGCTCGGCCCGAAGGTCCTGCGCAATATCGACCTGGTCGTCCGCCGCGGCCATATCCATGGCCTGATCGGCCCGAACGGCTCGGGAAAGAGCACGCTGGCCAATGTGATATCTGGCCGCCTGACGCCGCATGCCGGGGAAGTCCTACTCAAGGGTACACGCGTCGACGGCATGCCGGCGAGCAGCCGCTCGCGGCTGGGACTGCGGCGCACCTTCCAGGCCGCGCAGTTGGTCAAGGAACTGACGCCGACGCAGAACGTCATGGTCGGGCTCTTCGATCGCGTGCCGCGCATCGTCCGCCGCGCGCCGCTCTGGCCGATGCTTGCCTCCGGCCGGCGCGACCTCGCGGCCATGCAACGCCGTGCCAGCGAGGCTCTCAGCCTCGTCGGCGCCGGCGACTGGACGGCGAGGCAGGTAGCAGACGTCCCGCACGGCATCGAGCAGCTGACGCAGCTCGCCTCGGTCTGCGTGGCCGGGCCGGACATCATCGTGCTCGACGAGCCGGCGACCGGACTGTCCGCCGAGGAGGTCAGGCATCTGGCCGCGATCCTAGCCAGTCTGAAGACTCAGGGCGTGACGATGATCATCATCGAGCACCAGACGCGCTTCCTGTTCCCGCTCTGCGACCGCGTGACCGTGCTCAACGCCGGCGAAGTGATCCTCACCGGCCCCGCCGATGAAGTGCGTGCCGACCCGGTGGTCAGACAGGTGTATCTCGGCGAATGAGCGAACAGCCCACCCTCGAAATCAACTCGTTAAGCGCCGGCTATGGCCGCTTCGACGTCGTGCGCGACGTGGCGCTGAGCGTCAGCAAGGGCGAGGCCGTCGCCTTGCTAGGACCGAACGGCGCCGGCAAGACAACAGTGCTGCGCGCCATCATGGGCCTCGTCAAGCAGCGGCGCGGCCTGATCCGCATCGGCGGCACCGATGTCTCGGCGCTCCCCACCCACCGCATCGCCCGCGGGTTGGCCGCGATCGCGCCGGAGGGGCGCCGCCTGTTCCTCGACCAGTCAGTCGAGGACAATCTGCTACTCGGTGCCCTGCATCTGCGCCATGACCGGGCGCGCACCCAGACATTGCTCGCGTCTGTCTACGACCTCTTTCCTGTCCTCAAGGCCTATCGCCAGCGGCTGTCGTCATTCCTCAGCGGCGGCGAGCAGCAGATGGTCGCGATCGGCCGCATGCTGATGAGCGACCCCGAGATCATGCTGCTCGACGAACCGTCGGTGGCGCTTTCTCCCGTTGCCGTCGACATCGTGGTCAAGGCGATGCTGGAGTTGCGCCAACGCGGCGCCTCGCTGCTTCTTGTCGAGCAGCGCACCGACGTCGCAACCCGGGTCTGCGACCGGCTCTACGTCATGACGCATGGCGAGATCGTCGACGAGATGAAGCCGGAGACGATCCGCTCCGGCGGCATGTCGATCCTCAACAAATATCTCGGCTGACGCCTGAAACCGTCTCGAGCGGTGACGCCTCTCACGCCGAGGCGGCGTAGCGCCGCGCGAGCGCCGACATGCCGACGGCGAGAACCAGGATCCCGCCCTTGAAGATCGGCTGGAAATGGGTGGGCGCGCCGAAGATGCTGAGCCCGTTGAAGCCGACCGCCAGGATCAGCACGCCGACCAGCGTTCCGGTAATGTGGAACTCGCCCTCGCGCAAGGTGGCGGACCCGAGGAACACCGCGGCAAAGGCGTCGAGCAGGTAGCCGTCGGCGGCGGCCAGCGTGCCGCTGCCGAGCAGCGACGAGAGCAGCGTGCCGGTGAGTGCGGCGCAGAAGCCGGCGGTGGCGAAGGCGAAGATCTTGATGCGGTCGACGCGAATGCCGGACAGCCTCGCCGCCTCCATGTTGCTGCCCACGGCCTGCATCTTCTGGCCGATGTCGGTCTTGTTGAGCACGGTCCAGAGCGCCAGCAGCACCACGACCATGATGATCACCGGGTTGGGCAGACCGAAGACGATGCGGCCGAGCGAGATGTCGGTGAAGGCGCGCGGGATGCCGGTGGCGATCGGAAAGGCGCTGTAGGTGAAGCCGATGCCGGTCAGCATCGTGCCGATGCCAAGGGTCGAGATCACCGCGTTGATCCGGACCTTGGTCACCAGCAGGCCGTTGAGGATGCCGATGCCGGCGCCGAGGGCGAGCGCGCAGATGATGCTCAGCCAGATTGGAAAGCCTTCATAGGCCATCAGGCCGGTGACGATGAGGCCGACGAAGCTTGCCACATAGCCGATGCTGAGATCGAACTCGCCGACTACAAGCGTATAAGTCAAGCCGCTGGCAATGATCGCGGTGAGCGAAGCCTGGCTCAGGATGTTGAGGAAATTGGCGCGCGACAGGAAAACGCCAGGCGCGTTGATGGAGAAGAACAACACCATCAAGAGCAGCCCGATGATCGTTCCGTAGCGCGACAGGCCGATCAGTGCGGTCCGCTTCCACGAGGACCTGCGGGCCTGCGGCGCTTCCTTTGCCACGGGGACAGTCTCGGCCGTCATGCCGCTTCTCCTTGATCGTCATGCGCGTCGTGATAACTGAGCTCGATGATGTGCGCTTCGGTGATGTCGGCGCCGGTGAGTTCGCCGGTGATGCGGCCCTCGCGCATCACCAGGACGCGGTCGGCCAGCAAAGTGAGTTCCTCGACGTCGGAGGAGATCACCAGGATGCCGACGCCGGAGCGGGCAAGCGCGCGGATCGCGTCATGTATCTCCTCGCGCGCGCCGACATCGACGCCCCGCGACGGCTCATCGAGGATTAAAAGTCTGGTGCCGGCATTCAGCCAGCGCGCGATCAACGCCTTCTGCTGATTGCCGCCGGAAAGGCCGGCGATCCTGGCCGTCACGCTCGGCGTCTTGATGCCGAGATGGGCGACAAGGCTTTCCGCCTGCCGCCGGCCCTTGGCGTCGGAAAGGAACGGAAGACCGGGCACGCTGCGCAGCAGCTTCAGTGTTGAGATGTTGATGTTGAAAGCTACAGATTGCTGCAGCATCACCCCTTGCGAGCGGCGCTCCTCAGGCACCAGGGCGATTCCTGTCTCGACCGCCTCGGACGGGTTGGCGACATTGAGCCGCTTGCCGTCCAGTTCGAAATGGCCGGCCTCGGGGCGAGCGAGCCCGGCAACGAGATGAGCGAATTCGGTGCGGCCGGCCCCGACGAGCCCGCCGAGCGCCAGAACCTCCCCCTTGTAGAGATCGAGGCTCACATCCTTCACCGCCTGCTTCCAGGCAATGGAGCGTGCGGAAAAGACCGGCTGCCGGCTGCGGTCGGGGGCAAGGCGGTCGCGCTCATCCGGCGTGCGGATGGCATGGCCGATGATGGCGCGAACCAATCCCTTCTTATCCAGCGCGCCGCGCTCGGCCTGGCTGACGATGCGGCCGTCGCGGAGCACGGTGATCCTGTCGCAAAGCTGCAGCACTTCTTCCAGCCGATGCGACACGTAGAGGATGGCGACGCCCTGGGCGGCGAGATCGCGGATGATGGCGAAGAGCTGCTCGCTTTCCGGCGCGGAGAGCGAGGCTGTCGGCTCGTCCATCGCGATCATGCTGGCGTCGCGGGTAAGCGCCTTGCCGATCATGACCAGCCAGCGCTGGGCGACCGAGAGCTCCGAGACTTTCGTGTCGAGCGGAAACCGGATGCCGACGCGCTCGGCCGCGGCGCGCGCGGCGACGCCCGAGCGCTTCCAGTCGATCATGCCGAACCGCGTCACCTTCGGCGCACCGAGCAGCATGTTCTGCAGGGCGCTGAAATGCGGGATCAGATTGAGTTCCTGATGGATGAAGGCGAGGCCCGCGCGCTCGGACGCCTTCGGCGTGCCCAGCTGAAGCTCATTGCCCGCGATGGTCACGCTGCCCTGGTCCGGACTGGTGACGCCGGCGAGACAGCGGATCAGCGTCGACTTGCCGGCGCCGTTAGCGCCGACAAGGCCGTGCACCCGGCCGCGCTCGATATCGAGATCGGCGCGGTCGAGCGCGAGTTCGCCCGCAAAGGATTTGGTCAGGCCGCGGATGCGCATCCATGCGCCGGCGGCCGAGACGGGCGCCGACACCTAGCCGCTCCGTTTCGCGGAGCGGCTCAGCCTGTATGTCTTACATGCCATTGGGGTGTTCGGCCATGAACTTGTCGACATTGTCCTTGGTCACCACCACGCCGGGGATCTCGATGGTCTTCGGCTGCCATGAATCGCCGGCTTTCATGGAGTCGAGAATGGCCTGGAACACTTCCTTGCCCTCCTGATAGGCGGGCTGCCAGACGGTGGCCGTCATGTCGCCTTCCTTGACCAGTTGCAGGGCCTGGGCGCTGCCGTTGATCGACACTGTCGTCACATCGGTGCGCCCGGCCTGGCGCAGCGCCGCCACGGCGCCCTGCATCGGCTCGTCCCAGCACGACCAGATGGCGAGCGGCGTGTCGCCGCCGGCCGGATGCGCGGTCAGCCAGGCCGCGGCCGTGGCGTTGCCGAACTGGACCTGCCCGGGCGCGACCACTTCGCTGTAATCCACCTTGACGCCCGACTTGCCCTTGACTCCTTCGTCGAAGGCCATGCCGCGGTCGATGCAAAGCTTGCCCGGATGGAAGGTCATGGCCAGGACATTGGCCTTATCGCCGGCCTTCTCCAGGAGATACTTGACCGAATCGTCGCCAACCTGCCGGCCGCTGGTCGTCGCCACGATGCCGGGGACGATCTCGCCACCCCAAGTGCCGACAGGGATATGCGCGTCGCGCGCCGCCGCCAGGCCGGAGCCGATCGAGCTGCTGGCGAAGGCCAGCACGAAGATGGCGTCGACATGCTGGGCCGCGAAGCTGTTCATCGCTGCGTTGGCCTGATCGGCGCTCGCCTGGGTGTCGGTCACCTTGACGTCCCAGCCGGCTGCCTTGGCTGCGTCCGTCGCCCCGCCGATGACCGCGATGTTGAGCGCGTCATTGGCGAGCAGCGCGACGATGCCGAGCGTCTTGTGGTCCTGCGCCTGCACAGCAGTTGAAACGATCATCGTTCCAGCGGTCAGTAAGGCAAGCAAAAGCCTTTTCATCTGGGAATCCTCCTCTCCCGTTGGTGCCGGCCCATGGCGGACCGACCGTTCCCTCTCCTCGGACTCCGACCAGGGGCGCCGGGACACCGGCTTCGCCGTGTCCGTCGGGCACCCCTGCCGGCCGCTTGCATGCACCCCTCCGCTGCGGCTCTCACGAGCCAACATGAGACAGAGGCGCCTGCCGCTTGATCTTGGTACCGGTACCATATGGCAGTTTTAGCAGACCGGCAATAGCCGCCGTCAACCCGCCCGAGAAATTCGCCGTTGCGACATCACATGCGATTTGAAATGGACGAGTTCACGTTGCCAAGCTGATTTTTCTTGTTATCGGTATCAGGCTAGGGCTATGGCTGAGGCGGTCTAAGTGGAGAGCGCCGCGAGCGCGTAACAGCTCGAGCGAGATGGGAACAGACATGAAAGTGACCTATGACTTTTCCGGCAAGAACGTCATCCTGATCGGCGGGACGACCGGCATCGGGCGGGCAACGGCGCTGGCCTTCGCCAAGGCCGGAGCCAATCTCTACGTCTCCGGCATCGGCGCGGACTCCGGAGAAAGCCTCAAGACAGAGGTCAAGCCGCTTGGCGTCGAGATCGAATTCGAGGAAGTCGACGTTCGCGACAGCAAGGCGATGGCGGCCCTGCACAAGCATGCCTTCGAGCGGTTCGGGCGCATCGACATCGCCTTCAACAATGCCGGCGTCCCGGGCAAGACCGCGCCAGTGCACGAGCTCGATGACGAAGATTACGACCTGCTGATGGACGTCAATCTGCGCGGCATCTTCAACGGCCTCAGGCATCAGGTCCCGCACATGACCGCCAAGGGCGGCGGCGCGATCGTCAACACCTCGTCGCTGTTCGGCGTCATCGGCTTCGCCACGACCGCGGTCTATTGCGCCAGCAAGTGGGGCGTGATCGGCCTCACCAACTCGGTGGCGTTGGAAGTCGCGCGCAAGAACATCCGCGTCAACGCCATCGCGCCTGGCTCGGTGATGACGCCGCTGCTGCGCGGCATGTTCGGCAGCGAGCAGAGCGCCAAGGACACGGTGCTGCCGATGATCCCGATGGGCCGCATCAGCGACCCGTCCGAAATCGCGCAGCTGGTGCTTTTCCTGTCATCGGACGCCGCATCCTTCATCACCGGGCAGGCCGTGGTGATCGACGGCGGCGGCTTCGTCGCGGGCGCCGACAAGCTCTGACGCTTTCAAGGCTGGGGCACAGCCCCCAGCCTTGTTCCTCTTCATTCAGGCGACGCAGCTCTTCTCGCCCTTGGCGAGGGCGATCTCCACCACTTGGAGACCTTTGTCCGTCAGTCGCGACGGGAATGTCGTGCGTAGCCGGTCTTCATGCACCGGTATCACCCTGCGCACCTCGCCACCGACCGATTTCAGCATCTCGGCGCTGGAGAAGATCAGATTGTGCTGGCTGCCGACGGCAAGCCCGATGGGCACGATCTGCGGCGCTGCCGGATCGAGCCCGGTCAGGTTGTCGTAGGTGTAGATGAGATCGCCGGCGAAGATCCAGCGATCCTCGCCGGCGCTGGTGCCGTCGTTGCGGACAGTCACATACATGCTGCCATAAGTGTGGGTGTCGGCGGCGAGATGGACGTCGATCCCCGGCAGCACGTTCTCCTGGTCGCCATCGATGCAGATCATGCGACCTTCCTTCGCCGCCTCGACCGCTCGCACGATATCGGCCGGATCGCCGCCGCCGACGAGGAACCGGTATTCCGGCCCGAGCGTGAGCGCCCACACCCATTTGTCCAACTCGCTCTTCTGGACGTAGAATTTGGCGTTGGGGAACAGATGCATGGCGCCCATATGGTCGAAATGGGCATGGGTAATGAAGACGCTGGTCACGTCCTCCGGCTTCACGCCGCATTCGGCGAGGACCGCGCGCGGACCGTGATAGTTCGAGACGCCATAGGCGGTGGCCAGTTGCTCGCCGTAAGCGACATGGTCGTAGCCGGTATCGATCAGGATGGTTTCGCCACCGCCCTTCAGCAGCGCGTAGGCATAGGGAAGCTTGCGCGTGCCCTGGTGCTGCGGCCCGTACATCATGACGCTGAAGGGGAACTTCTCCACCGCCGCGTATTCGAGCACCCAGATCGAGTAGTGTGCCATTCAATCCTCCTGATTGATTAGATGCCTTGCCCGGACAGGCCCGGCGCGTGGACGGCGCAACAGGCCTGTCCGAAATCGATGAGCTCGAAGCCGGGCAACAGGCGCGACGTCGCCCGCAGATGGTCGCTCGTCGCGCGAAGTGCGCGTGTCAGCGTGTCGAACCGTTTGTCCGACCTGTCCTGCGCCCCGCGGCACGCCGTCGCCGCGGCGCAGGCTTCCATGAGCGTCTCGGCCGCACCGCGCATGTGATGGTAGTGGTGCGCGGCCGGCTCTGGCGCCTGCAGGCCGCGAACCGCTTCTGCCGCTTGCATGACGGCCTGTCTTGTTCCAGCCAAAGCGCCCTCGGCCAGCGCCGCCTGGCGGCGCGACGTCAGCAGGAACAGCGCGTAGCCGGACAGTTGGGTCATGGTCTGGCTGATCAATTGCTGCGCGTCACGCGCGGAATCGGCATAGCGCAGCAGCGACTGCTCCGTCACGCCGACGCAGGAATACACGCCCATTGCAATCCTCCACGCCGGCATCGCGGCGTCCTCCTCGCTTGGGCATTACCCGATTTTGATATCGGTAACAACAGAATTGCTGCAACCGGCGCCAACGGCTTGTTTGTTCGATAAGGGAATGATTTGATGCGCCCCGGCCGGACCGAGCGTAACCAAGATGCCCAGGCGATCCTCTCAGAACCAAGAAAGACGCAATGGCAGCGCCAGAATGCGCGACGTAGCGGTTCGCGCCGGTGTCTCCACCATGACCGTCTCGCGGGTCCTGAACGAGCCCGGCAAAGTGTCAGAGGAGATGCGCGAGCGTGTGCTGACGGCGGTCCGCGAGATCGGCTATCTGCCGAACCATCTGGCGGGCAGCTTGTCCTCGAATCGCTCAACGACCATCGGGCTGATCGTTCCAAGCATCGACAACTCGATCTACACGCAGACGATCAAGGGCCTGTCAGAGGTCCTGAAGCGCTCTGGTTTCCAGCTGATGATCGCGGAATCGGGCTATGATCCCAATGAGGAAGAGGAGCTCATCACCGTCTTCCTCAGCCACCGGGTCGGCGGGCTCGTCCTGCACAGCACCGAGCATACGCCACAGGCGATCGAGAAGATCCGCAAGTCGGGCATTCCGGTCGTCGAGAACGGCAACATCCCCAAAGAGCCGCTCGACATGGTCGTAAGCTATTCAAATCGCGATGCTTCTTACGCGATGACCATGCATCTGGGCAGGCTCGGCTATCGCAAGATCGCCTTCGCCAGCCTCTATTCCGTGCATAATGACCGCTCGCAGGACCGCCTCAAGGGATACCTGGCGGCGCTCAAGCAATTGGGTCACGAACCTGATCCGCGCATGGTCCTGGAAACGGGACGCGGCCTTGCCGCTGGCGCCGAAGTAGTCGCGCGGGTAATGCAGAGCGTGCCGGAGGTCGACGCGCTTTTCTGCGCCGGCGAAGTCCTGGCCGTCGGCGCGCTGTTCGAGTGCCAGCGACGCGGCTGGTCAGTACCCGGCCGCATCGCGCTCGCCAGTTTCGACGACGTCGACCTGTTGCGGCATGTCAGCCCCTCCATCACCACCTTGCGGCTGCCGCGCTACGACATAGGCGAGCGGACGGCGCGGATCCTGCTCAGCCGCATCATCGACGGCGCCGATCACCTGCGCGGCAGCGTCGTCGACCTCAAGTTCGAAGTGATCCAGCGCGAGAGCACCTGACCCACCCCGAGCACCGGTATCGCAACACGGCTCCCCGCTTTTCTGCGATTGCATTCTGTTACCGGTACCAATATAAAGTCGAGACCTGCGCAGCAGTCGCCTGCCTGGCGGACTATCGTAGGAATGAGGGGCTTGGCAATGCTCGCAGAATGGCGGAACAGGATTTGAGCTTGTCGAAGGAAGCTGAGAGAGCAGCGCCCTCCACCCGGGCGAAGCCGCTCAACGAATGCACCGCCTTGATCACCGGCTCCACCGCGGGTCTCGGGCAGGCGATGGCTGCAAGGCTTGCAGAGGCCGGTTGCGGCGTAATACTGCACGGTCTGGAAGACGCCGAGCAGATCGAGGCGCAACGCGACGATCTCGCCCGTAAGACGGGCGCCCGTGTTGCCTACCACAAGGCCGATCTCTCGACGCTATCGGGCGTCGAAGGACTGATCAATGCTGCGATGTCGGTGCTCGGTCCGATCGACATCCTCGTCAACAATGCTGTCGTCCGGCACTTCGCTCCGGTCATAGAGTTCCCGACCGAGCAATGGGACCTGGCGCTGGCGGTCAACCTCTCCGCCGCGTTCCACGCCATCCGGCTTCTGCTCCCGAACATGCGCAGCCGGAATTTCGGCCGGATCTTCAACATTACCTCCGTCTACGGCATGCGCGGAACGACCGATCGCGTCGGCTATGTGACAACGAAGTCTGCTATCCTCGGCTTGACCCGCGCCGTGGCGTTGGAGAACCTGGATCGCGACGTGACCTGTCACAGCCTCTGCCCGGGTTCGGTGCTGACGCCCGGCACGGAAGAACGGGTGGAGAGGCTAATGGCCGAGCGCCGCATCGACCGGACGGCGGCCGAGCGGCTCTTCCTCGAGGGCAAGCAGCCGGGCGGCAACTTCGTCTCGGCCGGGAGCATCTCGGACCTGCTCGTCTTCCTGTGCGGGCCGATCGCCCGGGACATGACCGGATCGGTACTGCCGGTCGAAGCAGGCTGGCTGGCAAGTTGAGCTAGGGTCGAAGCAGACCGGCATCGCCTGCGCGAGAGTAATGTCTAGAGGAGCGATCCATGGACGAATTGTACGAAGTCTACGCCATCCGTTACGGCCACCACGACCGCAACGCGGCAGCGAATTTCATCGGCGGCGACCCGCATGACGGGCCGATGCCGCTCGACTATTTCGTCTGGGCGATCGTCGGCAAGTCGCGCACTTTCGTGTTCGATACGGGCTTCGACGCGAAAGTCGCGGACCGGCGCCAGCGAAATCTGCTGCGCCCGGTCGGCGATGGATTGAAGATGATCGGCATCGATCCGGACAAGGTCGAGGACGTCATTATCTCGCATATGCATTTCGACCATGCCGGCAATCACGAGCTGTTCCCGAAGGCTCGCTATCACGTCCAGGACGTGGAGATGGCCTACTGCACGGGACGCTGCATGTGCCACAGCTATCTCAGGCATCCGTTCGACTATGAGGACGTGGCCAGCATGATCGGCAAGCTCTATGCCGGGCGCGTGACCTTCCATGACGGCGTCTCCGAGGTCGCTCCGAACCTCACCGTGCATCGTGTCGGCGGCCACTCAAAGGGCCTGCAGGTGATCCGGGTGAAGACGCAGCGCGGGTGGGTGGTGCTGGGCTCCGACGCATCGCATTTCTACGCCAATTTCGAGCAGAACCGGCCCTTCCCGGTGCTGGAAAGCGCAACCGACATGCTGGACGGCTACGCCACCATGAAGAAGCTCGCCAGCACGCCGAACCACATCATCCCGGGCCACGATCCGCTGGTGCTCGCCCGCTATCCCGCGGCGCTGGCGGGCGTGGACGACATCGTGCGCCTCGACCTCGACCCGATCGCCGGAGCGCCGTGAGCGCCTTTTTGATCGGCGCCCCTGATGGTCGAAAGCCTTGGGGCGTTCGTCGCAAAATCGTATGGAGACGACAATGACTGATCTCAAGCTCGGGCTGGCTGGCGCCGGCAGGATGGGAACGCCGATGGCGAAGCGCCTGATGGCGGCAGGCTATAGCGTGAGCGTCTATGACACCAATGCGGCCGCCGTCGAGGCATTGGCCGCGCAGGGCGCCGGCAAGGCCGCGACACCCGCGGAGCTGGCGAAGCGCTGCGACGTGGTCCTGCTTTCGCTGCCGACGCCGGAGATCGTGCAGGCCGTCTGCCTTGGCCAAGACGGGCTCACCTCCGCCAAGGGCGCGAGCATCGTCATCGACCTCTCGACCACCGGTCCGCGGACGGAGCGCCTTGTCGCGCAAGGCCTCAAGGCGGCCGGCATCTCGCTGGCCGACTGTCCGGTGAGCGGCGGCGTGGGCGGCGCCGAGAAGGGCACGCTGGCGATGATGGCCGCCTGCGACGACGCGACGATGGAAACGATCCGCCCGGTGCTCGAAACGCTAGGCAAGCCGGTCCATGTCGGCCTGGAGCCCGGCATGGGCCAGATGATCAAAGTGATCAACAATTTGATGTCGGTGACGGCTTTGTCGATCGCTTCCGAGGCGCTCGTGCTCGGCACCAAGGCCGGGCTCGATCCGGACGTCATGCTTGAGGTCATCAATTCGGGC
>NZ_RZRY01000210.1:0-9203 GCF_003998035.1 Mesorhizobium sp. M2A.F.Ca.ET.039.01.1.1
CTACCAGGTGGCGACGACGTCGCTGGCGACCTCGGAGGTGGCCTGGCCGATCCGTCATCTCTTACGCAGGCGCAAGGACGTGACGACGCTTCTCGGCACTGTCACCGGTGTCGACCGCGCCGGCAAGCGCGTGCTGCTCGACGACGGCAGTTCGGTCCCTTACGACACGCTGGTCCTCGCCACCGGCGCGCGTCACGCCTATTTCGGCCATGACGAGTGGGAGCCGTTCGCGCCGGGGCTGAAGACGCTCGAGGATGCCACGACGATCCGGCGCCGCATCCTGCTCGCCTTCGAGCAGGCCGAACGCGAAACCGATCCCACCAGGCGCCAGGCGTTGCTGACGTTTGTCATCGTCGGCGGCGGCCCGACGGGCGCAGAGCTCGCCGGCACCATTGTCGAACTCGCGCACGACACGCTACGCGGCGAGTTCCGCAACATCGACACACGCCAGGCGCGCGTCGTGCTGATCGAGGCCGGCGACCGCATCCTGGCAAATTTCGCGCCGCAACTTTCCGACTACGCCCGCAAGGCGCTGGAGCGGCTCGGCGTCACCGTCGAGCTCGGCCGCCCCGTCACCCGACTCGACGCCGAGGGCGTCGTCTTTGGCGACAAGCAGCTACCGGCAAGGACGATCATCTGGGCCGCTGGCGTTGCCGCCTCGTCTGCGGCCGAATGGCTGGGCGCTTCCGCCGACCGGGCGGGCAGGGTGCTGGTCGAACCCGACCTCACCGTGCCGAGCAGCCCGGACATTTTCGTCATCGGCGACACCGCGCATGTGGTGCGGCCGGATGGGAAGCCCGTGCCGGGTGTGGCGCCCTCGGCCAAGCAGGAGGGCAAGCATGTCGCCGCGACGATCAAGGCGCGGCTTGCCGGCGACATCGCCACGCGGCCTTTCCAATACCGTCATGCCGGCGATCTGGCGACGATCGGCAAACGCGCCGCCGCGATCGATTTCGGCTGGATCAAGCTCACCGGCTGGCTCGCCTGGTGGCTGTGGGGCATCGCCCACATCTATTTCCTGATCGACTTCCGCAACCGCCTGGCGGTTTCGCTTAGCTGGCTATGGATTTATCTTACAGGTCAGCGCAGCGCGCGGCTGATCACGCAGGGCGACGACGACAAGAGCTGATGCTCTTGGCGCCGCAGTCGAAGGCTTGGTGACCGGCCCGGAGAAGCGGCCCGGGGCAAAAAGCCGTGAACTCGAAGGACCGTGGCCGCTCCCACTCTGGTTCAAGCCGTCCACATGCGTTAGTTTTAGCCATGCGTTATGTAATCGTCATCGCAGCCATTGCCTTCTTCCTGATCTGGGATGGCCTCTACAATCATGGTCACTATCTCGACGTGACCGTGCGGGAAATGTCGCGCATCGTGCGCCAAGTCACCGGATAAGCCTTGCCGGTTGCATATCGCGGGCGCGACATCGTTGCCGGTTGACGCCCAGGCATCGCTCCCACAAAAACACCGCTGAATCGACGATCACGGAGGTTGGCTTGATCCGGCACATCGTTTTCTTCAGCGTGCGGCGCAAGGAAGATGTCGAGGCCGTGCGCTCGGGCCTGCTGGCGCTAGGCAAGATTCCGCATTCCAAGCATTTCGAAGTGACGCTCAACACCAAGGTCGATCTGTTCTCCAACGCGATCGACGTGGTCGTCTATGCCGAGTTCGAGGACGAGGCGGCGCTTGCCGCCTACAAGGCGCATCCGATTTACGCCGACACGACCAGCAAGGTGAAGCCGATGCGCGAACTGCGCTATTCGGCCGACGTCGTTGCCGCGGCCTGAACCGGCATAGCGCGCATACTGTCGATCCCGCGCCCTTGAACCGCGGGTCGGAATGGGGCAAACCGCGCCGGCATGACCAAAAAATCCGCTCATCCGCTCGACCATCTCGTTCTGCCGGCAGAGAACCTCGATGCCGTCCGCTCGCGCCTGACGTCGCTCGGCTTTGTCGTCGCGCCCACGGGCATCCACCCCTTCGGCACGGAGAATGCCTGCGTCTTTTTCACCGACGGCACCTATCTGGAGCCGCTGGCGATCGGAAATGAACAGGCGGCGGACCTCGCCATAAGCGAAGGCAATGTCTTCGTCGCGCGCGACCGTCTCTACCGTCAAACCCTTGGCGAGGAAGGTTTTTCCGCTGTTGTCTTCGGAACGGCCAATGCCGATGCCGATCATACGCGCTATGTCGAGGCCGGTCTTTCGGCCGGCGGGATGCTGAGCTTCTCGCGCGCCTTTACCGACGCAAACGGCAAAAGCGACATGGCTTCCTTCAAGCTGGCATTCGTATCCGACAAGGAGGCCGACGAGGCCTTCCTCTTCGCCTGCCAGCGCATCAACGCGCCAAAGATCGATCGCACGGCGCTGCAGGCGCACGCCAATGGCGTGACGGGTATTCTCGAAATCATCGCCGTCAGTGACAGGCCCGCAGCCCAGATCGGATTGATCGCGACCGCCGCCGAAGCGGATGCGAGCGATGGCGACGCGGTGCGGCTGCCGAATGCGGTCCTCAGCGTTCTTTCGTGCGAAGACTATGGCTCGCGCTTTGGGCTGAAAGTCGCGCCATCGCCGAACCTGCGCTTCACGGCCATCGTTTTCTCGGTTCGCGACACGGCCGCCGCCAAGCAGCTGCTTGCGGACAACGCAGTCCGACACAACATGAGCGGCAATGATATCGTCGTTCCGCCGGCGCCCGGGCAGGGCGCCGCCTTCATCTTCCGGGAGATCCCATGAGCAAGCCCCTGGCGCCCAATTCATCGGTAACCGTCGGCAAGGTCGTCTTCGCCAACAATGCGCCGCTGTCGCTGATCGCCGGCCCGTGCCAGCTTGAATCGCGCCAGCACGCCTTCGACATGGCCGGCGCGCTGAAGGAACTGACTGACCGTCTGGGCATCGGCCTTGTCTACAAGACGAGCTACGACAAGGCCAACCGCACCTCGCTTTCGGCGACGCGCGGTGCTGGGCTCGATGCGGCGATGCCGATCTTCGACGATCTGCGCAAGGAGTTTGGGCTCCCGGTGCTGACCGACGTCCACACCGAGGAACAATGCGCCATCGTCGCGCCCCACGTCGATGTCCTGCAGATCCCGGCCTTCCTGTCGCGCCAGACCGACATGCTGGTCGCCGCGGCCAAAACCGGCAAAGTCATCAATGTGAAGAAGGGCCAGTTCCTCGCGCCCTGGGACATGAAGAACGTCGTCGCCAAGATCACTGGCTCCGGCAATGCGAACGTGCTCACCACCGAGCGCGGTGTCTCCTTCGGCTACAACACGCTGGTCTCTGACATGCGCGCGTTGCCGATCATGGCCGAGATCGGCGCTCCGGTGATTTTCGACGCGACCCATTCCGTGCAGCAGCCGGGCGGGCAGGGCGGCTCCTCCGGCGGCGAACGGCGCTTCGTCGCGACGCTGGCGCGCGCGGCCGTTGCCGTCGGTGTGGCCGGTGTCTTCATCGAGACCCATCAGGACCCCGACAATTCCACGTCTTCAGACGGCCCTAACATGGTGCCTCTCAAGGACATGCCGGCGCTGCTGGAAAAGCTGATGGCCTTCGACCGCATCGCCAAGGGGCACTGATTGCGGCGACGGACCTCGCGCTGGCTTGTGGGAGTTGGCACTGCCTGGTCGACAGCAAGCAAAAGTCGGGAACCTTCACCCGCTCCTCTCATTGTCAATGCAGGCATTCAATCGAGAGGAGCACCACCATGACCACCCCGTCCGGGCACACTGAAGCCATTGCCGCCTCGCGCGTCATCGGCACGTCTGTCTACAACACGGAAGGCAAGAGCATCGGCAGTATCGAGGACGTGATGCTCGACAAGATGTCGAACGGCATCATGTTCGCCGTGATCGGCTTCGGCGGCTTCCTTGGCATGGGCGAGAAGTACCACGCCATCCCGTGGGCGACGCTTGACTATGACGAGGATCAAGGCGGCTACGTCGTCCCGTTCACCAAGGAGCAGTTGCAGGCCGCGCCCGCCTATTCGATCGAGGAACTGACCGGCGCTGACGGCGAGGCCGCTCGCGATGCTTCATTCCAGTATTATCACGTGAAGCCCTATTGGCATTGACCGCTAGATAGGTGCACTGAAAGCCAAAGGCCCCCGGGCAAAACCCGGGGGCCTTTGGCGTTGAACTACTGCGCCGCTTGGAGCGTCGACAATTCCACCGAGCTCTGCTGCGGTTTCTGGTCGTCGCACGACGTCAGGAACGCCGCCGCGATCAGGAACAAACTCACGATACCGCTCAACTGGGACATGGCGAAACTCCTCCTGTTTCGCCCCGCGCGAACGCGACCATAGACGAGAAGGCCACGCGATGCGCATGACTTATGTTGACAGAAATTTGCGCTTCGTGAATCCGGCCCGCGGCAATAATTGCGGGCGCGCCGATTGCCTTTTGCGCCGCTTTGGCTAAGAGGGGCGCGACGCTTCAATCGATCAATCGGGGACATCGCAAATGACCGCCATCATCGACATTGTCGGGCGTGAAATCCTGGACAGCCGTGGCAATCCGACCGTCGAGGTCGACGTGGTGCTGGAGGACGGCTCGATGGGCCGCGCCGCGGTGCCATCGGGCGCATCCACCGGCGCGCATGAGGCGGTCGAGCTGCGCGACGGCGGGCCGCGTTATCTCGGCAAGGGCGTCCAGCGCGCCGTCGAAGCCGTGAACGGCGAGCTGTTCGAGGCGATCGGCGGCATGGAAGCCGAGAACCAGATCCATATCGACCAGACGATGATCGAGCTCGACGGCACCCCGAACAAAAGCCGCCTCGGCGCCAACGCCATCCTCGGCGTCTCGCTGGCCGTCGCCAAGGCTGCGGCCGAAGCCGCCGGCCTGCCGCTCTACCGCTATGTCGGCGGCGCCAAGGCGCACATCCTGCCGGTGCCGATGATGAACATCATCAATGGCGGCGCCCATGCCGACAATCCGATCGACTTCCAGGAGTTCATGATCCTGCCGATCGGCGCGCCGACGCTGCGTGACGGCGTGCGCTGGGGCTCGGAGATTTTCCACACGCTCCGCAAGAAGCTGAAGGATGCCGGCCACAACACCAATGTCGGCGACGAGGGCGGCTTCGCCCCCAACCTGAAGAGCGCGCCGTCGGCGCTCGATTTCATCATGGAGTCGATCGAGAAGGCTGGCTTCAAGCCCGGCGAGGATGTCGCGCTTGGCCTCGACTGCGCGGCGACCGAGTTCTTCAAGGATGGCAACTACGTCTATGAGGGCGAGAAGAAGACCCGCGATCCGAAGGCGCAGGCCAAGTACCTGGCCAAGCTCGCTTCCGACTATCCGATCATCACCATCGAGGACGGCCTTGCCGAGGACGACTGGGAAGGCTGGAAGTATTTGACCGACCTGATCGGCAAGAAGACCCAGCTCGTCGGCGACGACCTCTTCGTCACCAACACGGCGCGGCTGCGCGATGGCATCCGCATGGGCGTCGCCAATTCGATCCTGGTCAAGGTCAACCAGATCGGCTCGCTGACCGAGACGCTCGACGCGGTCGAGACCGCGCACAAGGCCGGCTACACCGCCGTAATGTCGCACCGTTCGGGCGAGACCGAGGATTCGACCATTGCCGACCTCGCGGTCGCCACCAATTGCGGACAGATCAAGACCGGCTCGCTGTCGCGTTCGGACCGCATGGCCAAGTACAACCAGCTCATCCGCATCGAGGAAGAGCTCGGCAAGCAGGCGCGTTACGCCGGCAAGTCGGTGTTCAAGGGCTGATCCAGCCTGTTTGGAACAGTTTGGAAAGGGCGGGGCATCCCGCCCTTTTTCATTTCCGGCGGTCCTGCAACAGGTCGCCCGTAACCGTCCATTAAGCACAATCGGGCGAAATACGACTCATGGCCGCTTGCGTTCGCGGCCGCGAGGGTTCGGGTCATGTGGACACGTCAGCACAAGCAGAGAAACACCGGCAGGCTGATCATCCCTTCGCTCTGCGCGCTCTTTCTGGCCTATTTCGGCTTCCATGCCTATCACGGCGAGTTCGGCATCTATTCCAAGTACCGGCTCGAGGCCCGGGCGGCCGAACTGCAGGCGCAGCTTGATGCCGTGAAGGCGCGCCGGGTCGATTTCGAGCGCCGTGTCCAGCTGATGCATGAAGGCACGCTGGAAAAGGATATGCTTGACGAGCAGGCCCGAAAGGCGCTCAATTTGTCTCAGCCCGACGAAATCACCATCATGCTGCCCTCCGCGAGGAAATAACCGATTTTCGGTTAATCGCCGTTATTTTCAATGATTCTAATCGCTTAGATGCATGCCAGCCATGCATTTTTCAGCATGGCGCAATGCATCCTTGCATGTTAGCCTCGCGCAAATCGGTGGGGAGACTTTTCGATCTCCCTGAATGTCCGCAAAGAGACGCCAACAGGGAGTGACGCATGGCCACCGCCGCCAAAAAAGCGCCCGCGAAATCCAGATCCGACAACAAATCCAGATCCGACAAGCAGCCCAATCTGTCAGCACCCAAGCCCGCTGATTTCACCAAGGAAGAAGAGCTCTCCGCCTACCGGCATATGCTCTTGATCCGCCGCTTCGAGGAGAAGGCCGGCCAGCTTTACGGCATGGGCTTCATCGGCGGCTTCTGCCATCTCTATATCGGCCAGGAAGCCGTCGTCACCGGCATGAAGATGGCGTTGGTCGAAGGCGACCAGATGATCACCGCCTATCGCGACCACGGCCACATGCTGGCGATGGACCTGTCACCGCGCGGCGTCATGGCCGAGCTCACCGGACGCCGCGGCGGCCTGTCCAAGGGCAAGGGCGGCTCCATGCACATGTTCTCCAAGGAGAAGCATTTCTATGGCGGCCACGGCATCGTCGGCGCCCAGGTGTCGCTCGGCACCGGTCTCGCCTTCGCCAACCGCTACCGCGAGAATAAGAACGTTTCGCTGACTTATTTCGGCGACGGCGCCGCCAACCAGGGCCAGGTCTATGAGAGCTTCAACATGGCCTCGCTGTGGAAGCTGCCGGTGATCTACATCATCGAGAACAACCGCTACGCCATGGGCACGTCGGTGTCGCGCTCGTCGGCAGAGACCGACTTCTCGCATCGCGGCGCTTCCTTCAAGATCCCCGGCATCCAGGTCGACGGCATGGACGTCCGCGCCGTGAAGTCGGCGGCCGACATCGCCACCGAATGGTGCCGCGCCGGCAACGGCCCGCTTATCCTCGAAATGCAGACCTACCGCTATCGCGGCCATTCGATGTCCGACCCGGCGAAGTACCGCTCCAAGGAGGAGGTGCAGAAGATGCGCTCCGAGCACGACCCGATCGAGCAGGTTCGGGTGCGGCTGCTCGACAAGAAGTGGGCAAGCGAGGACGAGCTCAAGGCCATCGACAAGGAAGTTCGCGACATCGTCGCCGACGCCGCCGAATTCGCCCAGAACGACGCCGAGCCGGATCCGTCCGAGCTCTGGACCGACATCGTACTCTAAGGGGAGGGCAAGGACATGCCGATCGAAATTCTCATGCCCGCGCTCTCACCGACGATGGAAGAGGGCAATCTTTCCAAATGGTTGAAGAACGAGGGCGACAAGGTCGTCGCCGGTGACGTGATCGCCGAGATCGAGACCGACAAGGCGACGATGGAGGTCGAAGCCGTCGACGAAGGCACGCTGGCCAAGATCGTCGTTCCCGCCGGCACCGAAGGCGTCAAGGTCAATGCGGTGATCGCCGTGCTCGCGGTCGACGGCGAAGACGTCGACAAGGCCGGCGAAGGCATCGGCGAGGAAGAACCTGCCAAGGCTGAAGCCGCGCCTGCGCCGGCGCCCGCTGCCCCCAAGAGCGAGGCTCCGGCCCCTGTCGCCGCCGCGCCGAAGACGGAAGTAGCGGCCGAGCCGGACATTCCCGCCGGCACCGAGATGGCTTCCACCACGGTGCGCGAGGCGCTCCGCGACGCCATGGCCGAGGAGATGCGCCGCGACGGCGACGTCTTCGTCATGGGCGAGGAAGTCGCCGAGTACCAGGGCGCCTACAAGATCACGCAAGGCCTGCTGCAGGAATTCGGGCCGCGGCGGGTCGTCGATACCCCGATCACCGAGCACGGCTTTGCCGGTGTCGGCGTGGGTGCGGCGATGGCCGGGCTGAAGCCGATCGTCGAGTTCATGACCTTCAACTTCGCCATGCAGGCGATCGACCAGATCATCAACTCGGCCGCCAAGACGCTCTATATGTCCGGCGGCCAGATGGGCGCGCCGATCGTCTTCCGCGGCCCGAACGGCGCCGCCGCCCGCGTCGCCGCGCAGCACTCGCAATGCTATGCCGCCTGGTACAGTCACATCCCCGGCCTCAAGGTGGTGATGCCCTACACGGCGGCCGACGCCAAGGGCCTGCTCAAGGCGGCTATCCGCGATCCGAACCCGGTCATCTTCCTCGAGAACGAGATCCTCTACGGCCACTCCTTCGATGTGCCGAAGCTCGACGACTTCGTGCTGCCGATCGGCAAGGCTCGCATCCACAAGCAGGGCAAGGACGTCACCATCGTCTCCTTCGGTATCGGCATGACCTACGCGGTCAAGGCGGAGGCCGAGCTGCGCGGCATGGGCATCGATGCCGAGATCATCGATCTCAGGACCATCCGGCCGCTCGACTTCGACACGATCATCGCCTCGGTAAAGAAGACCAACCGTCTCGTGGTGGTGGAAGAAGGTTTTCCGCAGAACTCGGTCGGCGACCACATCGCCAACCAGGTCTCGCAGCGCGCCTTCGACTTCCTCGACGCGCCGGTGATCACCATCGCCGGCAAGGACGTGCCGATGCCTTATGCGGCGAACCTCGAAAAGCTGGCGCTGCCCAATGTCGGCGAGGTCGTCGAGGCCGTCAAAGCCGTTACCTATCGCTAAGCCGGTCGGGAGGACATCATGCCAATCAACATCACCATGCCGGCGCTCTCTCCGACCATGGAAGAGGGCAACCTGTCAAAATGGCTGGTCAAGGAAGGCGACAAGGTTTCGCCCGGCGACGTGATCGCCGAGATCGAGACCGACAAGGCGACGATGGAAGTCGAGGCCGTCGATGAAGGCACGGTCGCCAAGCTGGTGGTTCCGGCCGGCACCGAAGGCGTCAAGGTCAACGCACTGATCGCGATCCTGGCCGGTGAGGGCGAGGATGCCGCCGCCGCGGCCAAGAGCGGTGGCAGCGCCGCGCCAAAGGCCGAAGCGCCGAAGGCGGACGCTCCGAAGGCCGAAGCACCCAAGGA
>NZ_RZRY01000211.1:0-9193 GCF_003998035.1 Mesorhizobium sp. M2A.F.Ca.ET.039.01.1.1
GCCTATAACGACCGTTACGGTCACCTCGCTGGAGACGAGTGCCTGCGCCAGATCGCCGATTGCCTGCGGCAGCGTACCCGCGCCGGTGATTTCGTGGCGCGTTATGGCGGCGAGGAATTCGCCGTCATCCTGTCGGAGGCCTCGGCCGCCGGCGCGATCCGCGTGGCCAACGATTTGCGCGCCGCGGTGCGCGAGCGGGCGCTGAAACATGATCGCAGCGAGCACAAGATCGTCACCATCAGCATCGGCATCGCCATCAGCGGCCCGACCGCCCGCCACAATCCGACGAGCCTGCTTCTCCAGGCGGACAAGGCGCTCTACGCCGCCAAGGCAGGCGGACGCGATGCCACGCGGCTGGCCGAGCCGGACGTCGGTTTCCAGCCGATCCCGCTTCCACGCAAGGCCTGACCAAGCGCGGCGAGAAAGGCCTCGAACAGGCGTCAATCGGCCTCGCCGCCCGAACCCTTGCCGCACTCGGCCAGAACCTTGCCGATCGCGGCGCCTGAGCCTTTCAGCGGAAACGTTGTCGCGCCATACTTGTCGGCGCTGACCGTCACCTCGCCCTTGCCGCGCAGCAGCGAAAGCAACGGGTCGGCGGGGCCGGGGAGCTCGGTGGTGAAGTAGTTGTACATCGCCTCCAGCTCGAGCTTCTCCGTCAGGCTCTTGTCGCCGGCCTTGAAGGTGAAGGAGCCGCTGATGCCGGGCTCCAGCTGTCCGCCCGCGGCGCCGAGATCGTAGCTCAGCACCGGCTTGCCGAAACAAGCGAGCATCAGATGCGCATCGCCCTTCGGCCCGCCGCAGACCGAGGCCATCATCACGCTGCCGCCCTCGTCCTCCTCCATCCTGGCGGACCAGGAGCAGGACGCGGCATGGGCGGGCAGGGTGGTGAGCAGTGCCAGGATGAGTGTTGCCGGCCCGCGTTTCATGATCGCTCCCTCTCGTGATGCGGTGATCATATAGAGATTGGCGAAAACGGGCGAGCGCGCAATCTCCCGCCCTTTCGCTTCGTCATATATGGACGGCCCTCTTGCCCAAGAGGGGCCGTCCATACATGACGAAGGATAGGCTGGCGCTAGATCAACTTCTCCAGCGTAACCCTTCCCCTGTTGCATGGAACACCGCATGGCAATCGCCGGGGCGATGCCCACGATCGCCAGTTCCCCACGCCCTTGCCGCCACGACGTGGGTTTGCAATCACCGGGCCTTGGCCGGCTGGAAGAGTTCCACCAGATTGCCGGAAGGATCGACAAGCAGGATTTGCGAGCCGCCCGGCCCGGTCACAATTTCATTGCGGAAGCTGAGGCCCGCCGCCCGCAGCCGGCCAACCTCGGCCGCAAGATCCTCGACGATCAGGTGGATGCGGTTCCAGCCGCCTGGGCCAGGCCGCTCGCCATCCGGCATCGGCCTGCCCGCCGAACTGGTCGGACCGCTGAGGAGCAGCCGAAGCGCTCCCCTCGAGACATCCGCGAAGGCCGGCGCCTGGTTCGAAAGCTGCGTGAAGCCCAGATGTTTCGTGTACCAGGTGAGGGCCTCTTCGACATCGTTGACCATGTAGCGGACATTTACAGTCGTGGACATTAGCCTTGCCTCTTGCGTGAGCGGGTGAGCAGTTTAGCCGGCATGTCGCCAGGCTCCTAATTTTTGTTCATGGTCCCTGAATGCCTTGATCACCCGCTCAGGACTTCCGCCGACATCTCGGAGGTTGCCTTCTCATCGCCGCCAGGGCGGCTCGGGCGAAAATCGCTTGCCGATCCAGTCGGCGAAGGCGCGGGTCTTGGCGGCCTGGCCTTTGGCTGAGGGCGTGACGACATAAACCGCGCCCTCGTCGGCCAGCGTCCAGTCCTCCAGGATCGGCACCAGCCGGCCGTCGGCAATCTCGCGTCCGACCAGCCAGTCCGTGCTCATCATCAGCCCGACGCCTTGCACGGCGGCCTCGACCAGCACCTCGGCGTCGTCGCTGACCAGTGGCCCGGAAACCTCGACGCGCGCGCGCCGGCCCTCACGGTCGGTCATCTCCCAGACCGGAAAGGTCTGGAAGCCGGTGAAGCCGAGGCAGGAATGTTCGAGCAGCGCCTGCGGCGTCTGAGGCATGCCCCTTCGAGCAAGGTAGGACGGGGCGGCGCAGAGCAGCCGGCGCCGCGTCGCCACCTTGCGCGCCACCAGGCGTGAATCCTCGAGGCTGCCCAGCCGCACGGCGACGTCGAAATTCTCGGCGACGAGATCGGCGAAGCGGTTGGAGAATTCGGCCTCGATGCGCAGATCCGGGAACTCGGCGAGGAACTGCGGCAGGAACGGGGCTATCCACATGCGCCCGAACGTGCCGGGCAGCGCCAGCCTGAGCAGCCCGCGCGGCCGGCCGCCGGCATGGGCGGAGGCCGCGGCTTCGGCCTCGTCGACAGAAGCCAGGATGGCGCGCACGCGCACCAGGAACTGCGCGCCCGCCTCGGTCAGCGACACGCTGCGCGTCGTGCGGTGGAGCAGCCGCACCCCCAGCCGCTCTTCCAGCGACTGCAGCCGGCGCGACAGGATGGTCGCGTCGCGCCCGACCGTCGCCGCCGCCCGGGTGAAGGAGCGCGCCTCGGCGACGGCCGCGAAGGCGGCCATTTCGGCGAGCGCGGCGGTTTCGTGGGATTGCTGCATGATTTGCAATACTCAAATGCAAAAGACGACAATTATCGAGGCATAGCGCAGCAGATAGCTTCACTCAACCGTCAATCGGCCCCACGGAGTGAACCCATGAAAGCCATCGAACTCACCCAGCCCAGGCTCGACGCCTTCCGCGCCGCCAGCGTCGCCACGCCCGAACCGCAGCGCGGCGAGGTGCTGATCCGCCAGCGCGCGGCGAGCCTGAATTTCGTCGACGTCGCCGTGGCGAGCGGCAACTATCCCGGGCCGGTTTTCCCGCTCATACCCGTCGCCGACGGCGCCGGCGAGATCGTCGCGCTCGGCGAGGGCGTGACGGGGTTCGCCGTTGGCGACCGCGTCGTCGCCCATGCCAAGCCGCGCTGGATCGGCGGCCGGCCGCGGCCTTACGAGATGAGGGAGATGCGCGGCATCTCGCTGCCGGGTTCGCTCGCCGAATATGTTGCGCTCCCGGCCAATTCGGTCGTGCCGGTGCCGGCGCATCTCTCCTTCGAGGCGGCCTCGACGCTGCCTATCGCCGGCACTACCGCCTGGAATGCGCTCCGCGCCGCTGATGTCGGACCGGGCTCGGTGGTCGTGCTGCTCGGCACCGGCGGCGTCTCGATCTTCACGCTGCAGCTCGCCAAGGCGGCCGGCGCCACCGTGATCATCACCTCGTCCTCGGACGAGAAGCTGGAGCGGGCCAGGGCGCTGGGCGCCGATCACCTGATCAATTACCGCTCGACGCCGGACTGGGACGGCAAGGTGCTGGAGCTGACCGACGGCCTCGGCGCCGACCTCGTCGTCGAGACCGGCGGCGCCGCCACCTTCGCCCGCGCGGTCAACGCCACCGCGCCCGGCGGAACGCTGTTCACCATCGGCTTCGTCACCGGCGCCGAGGCGACGGTCAATCTGCTGCCGATCATCATCAAGGCGCTGAAAGTGCTGGGCAACAACACCGGATCGGTGTCCGACCTCAAGGACGCGGCGCGGGCCATCGGCGCCGCCGGCATCGAGCCGGTCGTCGACAAGGTGTTCTCACAGAACGAGGCGACCGAGGCCTATACCCACATGGCCGCCGGCGGCCTGCATTTCGGCAAGCTGGTGTTCGGGCTGGATTGGTAGGAAGGGCAGACGTCGGAGATTGGCGAAAGCCGTGGCGACGGCCGATCTCCCCCCTTGTGGGGGAGATGTCCGGCAGGACAGAGGGGGGCGCGAAGGAACGCCGACCTATGCCTCGTCATTCTAGGGCGAGGCAAGGAGCGAAGCGACGCGCGCAGACCCTAGAATCCATGCCGATACCTTGGTCAAGAAATGCAACGGTCCGGAATAGTCGCCGTCAGCAGCATCAACTGAGAGAAATCGCTGAAGCGCCGGTCGCGCCAACGGCACGGGTGATCGAGAAGACCAATCCAGAAGGGTGCGAGTTGCTTCACGGGATTGGCCGATGAACGTTCTGGACCGTGGTGGCTCTCAACCGTCACGGCATGGATTCTAGGGTCTGCGCGCGTCGCTTCGCTCCTTGCTTCGCCCTAGAATGACGAAGTGAAAGAGGGCGCCCCCCTCTGGCCTGCCGGCCATCTCCGCCACAGGGGGGAGATTAAGCGCTCCGTCGACGGTGATCCCCTAAATCAACTTCTCCAGCGTAATCGGCAGATCCCGCACCCGCTTCCCCGTCGCGTGGAACACCGCGTTCGCAATCGCCGGCGCGATGCCCACGATCGCCAGTTCCCCAACCCCCTTGCCGCCGAGGGCGGAGGAGTGCGGGTCGGGGATGCCGACCGAGATCGTCTGGATGTCGGGAATGTCGGCATTGGTCGGCAGCATGTAGTCGGCGAAATTGCCGTTGACGATGCGGCCGTGGCGGCGGTCGACGATGCCTTCCTCGAGCAGCGCCTGGCCGATACCCATGATGATGCCGCCCTTCCACTGGCTTTCCGCCAGCTTGGGATTGTAGAGCCGGCCCGAATCCAGCGCCGACACCACGCGCGACACGCGCACCGTGCCGAAATCCTCATCCACCCGCACCTCGACGAAATGCGCGCACCAGGAATGGCGCGACCAGTCGCCCTCTGTGTGCGGGATCGACTTGGCGATGGTCGTGTAGTTCGCGTAGCGCTCCTCAGCTGTCGTGCTGGCTGGCAGCGTATCGCCCTTGGCCTCGATCTGCTCACGGCCGACAGCAGTCATGAACTCGGCGATCGACAGCTCCGGTCCTTCGCCGCGCGGCGAGGCGATGCGGCCGTCCCGCACTTGCAGCGTGTTCGCCTGCAGCTTCTGGAACGGCGAGCGCGGATCGGAGAGCGCCAGGCCGATGAGCTCGTCCAGCGCCTGGCCGGCCGCCTTGTAGACGGCGCCGGTCATGACGCCCGCCAGGCGCGAGCCGCCGGTGACGCCCGCGCGGGCGAAGTGGGAATCCCCGAGCTTCACCGACACGCGTTCCACCGGAACGCCGAGCGTCTCGGCCGCCGTTTGCGCCAGGATCGTGTAGGTGCCCTGACCCATGTCAATGGAGGAGCTTTCGACCACGACCGAACCGTCGGCGAGGATCTTCACCACCGCCTCGCCATGCGCGCGCCGCACCGGATACGTGCCGGCGGCCATGCCCCAGCCGACGAGCTGACGGCCGTCGCGCATCGAGCGTGGCGCCGCCGAGCGCTTCGCCCAGCCGAAGGCTTCGGCGCCGGCGGCAAAGGCCTCGCGCAACTGGCGCGTCGACCACGCCTTCTTCGCGTGTGGATCCTGTTCGGCATAATTGATCAGCCGCATCTCCAGCGGATCGATGCCGAGCTCATGAGCCAGCTCGTCGATGGCGCATTCGATGCCGAAGGCGCTCGGGTTCTCGCCCGGCGCGCGCTTTGCTCCCGGCACCACCGTGTTCACCCGCACCACATTCTGCTTCGACGAGAAATTCGGCGTGGCATACATGATCGAGGTGACGGAGCCGAGCGGCTCGACCCACATGCCGTCGACCGCGGTTTCGTTGACGCCGCGATGCACGATCGACTGGATCCTGCCATCCCTATCGGCGCCGATCGCCACCGTCTGCCGTGTCGCGGCGCGGCCACCATAGGAGGTGAAATTCTGCGGGCGGTTGAGCACCAGCTTGACCGGCCGCCCCAGCATCTTGGCTGCGGCCGCCGCCACCGCGCTGTGTGCCAGCGCCAGCGCCTTCGACCCGAAACCGCCGCCGATATAGGGCGAGACCAGCCGCACATTCTCGAACGGCACGCCGAACCACTCGGCATAAGTGCGCGCCATCCCGTCAAGCCATTGGCTCGGCTCCCAGATGGTCAGCTCGTCGCCTTCCCAGCGCGCGATCAGCCCATGCGGCTCCATCGCCGCCTGGAACTCGCGCGGCGTGTTGTAGGCCGCGCAGATGCGCACCGGCGCGGCGGCGAAGGCGGCTTCAGCATCGCCCCATTCCTTGGTCATGGCGTCGATCGGGATGCCGTCGCCGGCCTTGCCGTCGCTCAAATCGACGATGGCCGGCGTCTCGTCATACCAGACCTTGACCAGCGCCGCGGCTGCGACCGCCTGCTCGAAGCTCTCGGCTACCACCGCCGCGATATGCTGGCCCGAATAGGTGACCTCGCGGGCGAGGGGGTTGTAGGTCGGCTGCGACGGCGGGTTGCCCAGCCAGTCCGATGCGCCGTTCAGTTCCATGATCGTGTCGGGCGTGAGCACCGCGAGAACGCCAGGCGCGGTCTCGGCCGCGCGGCTGTCGATGGCCGAGACCGTGCCGGCGGCGATTGTAGCGCCGACCAGCACGGCATGCGTCAGCCCTTCGAGCTGCTGCTCGAAGGCGTACTTTGCCGCGCCCGTGATCTTGGCCGGGCCGTCGACGCGCGACAGCCTTCCGCCCACCGCTTCGAGGCGCGCGCTGTCCGACGCGGCGTTATGTCATGAACGGTCATGCCGTCTCTCCCAATTTGAGGATGGCGCGCGCGATGACGCGCGGCGCCAATGCGATCTTGTAGTGGTTGGCGCCATGGTCGACGGCGCCTTCCATGGCGAGCTCGCTCGCCTCGCGGACGGTCGCTTCGTCGAGCGCCTTGCCCCTTAGCGCGTCCTCGACAGCGCGGACCCGCCACGGCTTCGTCGCGACGCCGCCAAGTGCCACGCGTATGTCACGCACGGTACGGCCATCGCTTTCGAGCTCCAGCCCGACGGCGGCGCTGGCCGCGGCGAATTCATAGGACTGGCGGTCGCGCACCTTGATGTAGGTCGAGCGCCTGGCGGCGGCCGAGCCGGGGATTTCGATGGCCCTGATCACCTCGCCGGGGCGGATGTCGTGCTCCTGCTCGGCGGTGGCGCCCGGCGCAAGGAAGAAATCCTCGACCTTGAGCTTGCGTTCCCCGAGATCGACCTCGGCGTCGAAGGCGACGAGCGCCACCGCGAGATCCCCCGGATAGGTGGCGATGCAGGCTTCGCTCACGCCAAGTACCGCATGGCCGCGCGTCACGCCGCCGATCGCCGAGCAGCCGCTGCCCGGCGCGCGCTTGTTGCAGGCCGGGAAGTTGGCTGGATCACGGAAATAGGGGCAGCGCGTGCGCTGCATCAGATTGCCGCCGATGGTCGCCATGTTGCGCAACTGCGCCGACGCGGCCTGCCACAGCGCTTCCGAGACGGCCGGGAAGTGGCTCTTCACTTGCGGGTTGTCGGCGACATGGCTCATCCTGGCCAGCGCGCCGATGACGGCGCGGTCGGCGGTCACGTCGATGGCGTTGAGCCCTTCGATATGGCTGATGTCGATCACAGTCGAAGGTTCGGTGACGCCGCATTTGGCAAGGTCGATCAGCGTCGTGCCGCCGGCAAGCAGCATCGCGCCGGGCAGGGCGGCCGCATTACGGGCGGCCTCGATACTGTCGGCGCGGAAGTAGGAAAAATCTCTCATGAGCGCAGCTCCTGTGCGGCCTGGCGGACGGCGGCGACGATGTTCGGATAGGCGCCGCAGCGGCAGAGATTGCCGGCCATGTATTCGCGGATTTCCTCGTCGGAACCGGCATGGCCCTCGCGGATGCAGGCCACCGCCGACATGATCTGCCCCGGCGTGCAATAGCCGCACTGGAAGGCGTCCTGTTCGAGGAAGGCGGCCTGCACGGCGTTGAGCGTGCCGTCCTGGTCGGCCAGGCCTTCGATGGTGGTGATCTCGCGGCCTTCGACCTGGGCGGCCAACGTCAGGCAGGCGAGCACGCGCTCGCCGTCGACATGGACGGTACAGGCGCCGCACTGGCCCTGGTCGCAGCCTTTCTTGGTGCCGGTGAGGTGGAGGCGGTCGCGCAGCGCGTCGAGCAGCGTCACGCGCGGCTCGGTCTCCAGCGTATGGTCGCGGCCGTTGATGGTGAGATGGACGGAAAGCGTGGTGGGACTGATGGTGACTTGGTCATTCATGGGGCGTCGGGCTCCGATTGCTGGACGCTTGAGCGGATGGAAATGGGGCTTGGGGGGTTAGGGGCAAGGGTCGCTTGGAGGCGACCTTCGCGTTCGTCATCCTGGGGCTTGACCCGAGGATCCATGCCGTGACGTTTGCCGAAGGACGCGACGGGCCAGAATTCTGCACCGTAGCCGCGCTCGCAGGGTATGGCATGGATCCCAGGGTCTGCGCCGCGTCGCTCCGCTCCTTGCTTCGCCCTGGGATGACGAACGCACGAGCGGATTTGCCAACCACGGGCGTCGAAGAATGCCCCTGTCTCCAGCGGCCAGGCGAAGCTTTCCGTCCTTCTCTAGGTGACATAACGCTTCCCCTGGTTATATGATAAAAGCACTCCACTAAAACGGAGGAGCCTCCGTTTATTTAGCTGGGGTCTGGCCAGTCATGGTTCAACCCCCCAATATTGCGTTGGTGGAGAAAAAAGTGCCCGAGCCCGAAATGATCGCTGAAGCGACGCGCGATGCGCCGGCGCCAAAGCCGCTGCGCGCCGATGCGCAGCGCAACCGCGACAGGCTGGTCGAGGTGGCGGCGCAGATGTTTGCCAGCGACGGCGTCGACGCCTCGCTGGAGGAGATCGCCAAGCGGGCAGGGGTCGGCATCGGCACGCTCTACCGCCATTTCCCGACGCGCGAGCATCTGGTCGAGGTGGTCTACCGCCGCGAGGTGGAAGGCCTCTGCCACGCCGCTGACGAACTTGCCCACGAGCATCCGGCCGACGTCGCGCTGGAGCTCTGGATGCAGCGCTTCGTCGACTACATCGCCACCAAGCGCGGCCTCGCCACCAGCCTGCGCCTGTTGCTCACCGCCAATTCGACGCTGTTCTCCGACACGTCGGGCCGCGTCTCCGGCGCCATGCGAAGCCTGGTCCAGGCCGCCGCCGCCGCGGGAAAAATCCGCGCCGACGTTGACGCCTCCGATGTCATGCATGCGCTCGGCGGCATCTACTCCGCGCCCAATACGCCCGACTGGCGCGAGCGGTCCGGACGGCTGGTGAAGCTCTTGATGGATGGGCTGCGGTTCGGGGCGAGAGGGTAGCGCTCCTCCTTCTCGGCTGTGGGTGAAGCCGGCGGCGAAGCTGCCAATCTCCCCCACGAGGGGGAGATTGGCAGCTTCGGCGTCGCGCCATCTTCTCTATGC
>NZ_RZRY01000212.1:0-9167 GCF_003998035.1 Mesorhizobium sp. M2A.F.Ca.ET.039.01.1.1
GCTCGGTGATGGGGCTCGCCGGTGTCGCGGGGGCCTTCGTCGCCGTCAATCTCGGCTGGCCGTCAGTTCTGGCGGTGATCGCCTGCATCCTGGCCGGCGCGATCGCCGGCTACATCAACGGCCAACTGGTCACCCGCGCCTTCGTGCCGGCCTTCATCGTCACCCTCGGCATGCTGGGTCTCGCGCGCGGGCTGGCGCTGGTCATCTCGCAGGGCAGGGCGATCTACGGCCTGCCGCCCGAGATCGTCTTTATCGGGCAGGGCCGACCCTTCGGCATTCCGATGCCGGTCATCATCTTCGTGCTGACGGCGATCGTCGCGCATGCGGTGCTCGCCTATACACGCTTCGGCCGCCACACGCTGGCGCTGGGCGACAGCGAAGGCGCGGCGCGCGCCGCAGGCATCCGCGTCGAGCATCACCGCCGCATCATCTATACGCTCTCCGGCGCGCTTGCCGGCCTCGCTGGCCTGCTCTTCACCGCGCGCGTCAACGCAGGCGACCCGACGGCCGGCATCAACTACGAGCTTACCGCGATCACGGCGGCGATCATCGGCGGCACCAACCTGTTCGGCGGCCGCGCCTCGATCCTGGGCACCATGATCGGCGCGCTGATCATGGGCGTGTTGCAGAACGGACTGACGCTGCTTGCGGTGCAATCCTACTACCAGCAGATGGCGATCGGCGCGGTGCTGATCCTCGCCGTGTTCATCGACCAATACCAGGTGCGGAAGGAGTCACGCGTATGACCCTGCTTTCGCTTCGCGGCATCCGCAAGAGCTTCGGCGCGGTCGACGTCTTGCATGGCGTTGATCTGTCCGTCGCGGCCGGCGAGGTGGTCGGGCTGGTCGGGGACAACGGCGCCGGCAAGTCGACGCTGATGAAGACCATCACCGGCATCTACCGCGCCGACTCGGGCTCGATCGAATTCGACGGCAAGGACATCCTTGCGCTCGACCCTGGACATCGCCGCCAACTCGGCATCGAGATGATCTACCAGGATCTTTCGCTGGCCAAGCAGCAGGACGTGGCTTCGAACATCTTCCTAGGGCGCGAACCGACGAAGCGGCTGTTCGGCCTGTTCCCCGGCTTCGTCGACAAAGGCGAGATGGACCGCCAGGCGTCGAAGATGATCGAGCGCTTGGGCGCGCATCTGCCGTCGATCAACCGTTCCGTCGGTTCGTTCTCGGGCGGCCAGCAGCAGACGGTGGCGATCGCGCGGGCGCTCACCTTCGACCCAAAACTCGTCATCATGGATGAGCCGACGGCGGCGCTTGCCGTGCGCGAGGTGCAGAGCGTGCTCGACCTCATCCGGCGGCTCAGGTCGGAAGGCATCGCCGTCATCCTGATCTCGCACCGGCTGAACGACGTGCTGTCGGTCACCGACCGCATCGTCGTGCTGCGGCACGGCAGGGCGGACGCCGATCTCGTCACCGCCAACACCAATATGAACGAAGTCGTCAGCCGCATCGTCGGCGGCGGCGACATTGCCGCCGCGGCGGCGCATGAGCAACGAGGCTGACATGAATACCTTCGGACTGCACACTTTTGCCATCGCACCGGTCTGGGACCTCGCCCGCATCGAGCCGCAGATGGATCGGCTGAAGGAACTCGGCATCGGGCTGATGGAGATACCGCTGCTGCGCCCCGAGGAGATCGACACCAAGCGCACGCGCGGCTTTGCCAATTACTATGGCGTCGAGCTTATCCCGTCGCTCGGCCTGCCGCGCGCGCTCGATGTGGTCGAGCGGCCCGACGAGGCGCTCGATTTCCTGCAGCCGGCCTTCAAGGTCTGCAACGAGGTGGGCGCCGAGGCGCTGGGCGGCGTCACATACGGCACGATCGGCAAGACCACCGGACGGGCGCCGACGCAAAAGGAGATCGACGGCATGTGCCGCTTCCTCGAACGTGCGGCGAAGTCGGCGAAGTCCCGCAGCCTCAAGCTCGGCATCGAGCCCTGCAACCGCTATGAGACGCATCTGATCAACCGCGGCATCGACGCGGCGCGGATTATCGAGCGGGTCGGCGCCGACAACATCTTCATCCATCTCGACACCTACCACATGCATATCGAGGAAGAGAGTTTTGCGTCCGGCTTCGAGGCGGCGGCGCCCTATCTCGGCTATGTGCATGTGTCGGAAGCTAATCGCGGCGTGCCGGGGCGCGGCATGCTCAACTGGGCCGCCTGCATGAAGGCGATCGCCGACATCGGCTATCAGGGCGCGATCACGCTTGAAAGCATGAACCATGTCGATGTCGACATCGCCGGCGGGCTCGCGGTGTGGCGGCCGGTGGCGGAAGACCCGCGCGACGTCATCGAGGTCGGGCTGCCGTTCCTGCGCGAGGAAGCGAGGAAGGCAGGACTGACGCTGGGGTAGGCGGCAGGGCCCGCATCAGGAGCCGGCCGAAGCAACCTCGGATGGTTTCGATTTACCGAACCAAATTGCTGGTGCAATGTGGGTTCGGAGGATCGAAATCGTGCCATTCGTCAGCATAGGCGGCGTCGCGCTGCATCACCGCCATATCGAGGCGGCCGGCTCGTCGCGTCCGATCATCTTCATCAATTCGCTCGGCACCGACTTCCGGATATGGGACGATGTCGTCGCGCGGCTTGCCGGGGAAATGCCTATGCTGGTCTACGACAAGCGCGGTCACGGGCTTTCCGATATCGGCAGCGGCGTGCGATCGATTAACGACCATGTCGACGACCTGTTGGGCCTTATCGATCATTTCGGCTTCGGAAAGGTGGTGCTCTACGGCCTGTCGGTCGGCGGCCTGATCGCGCAGAGGCTCTATAACCGCCATCCCAAATGTGTGGAGGCGCTGATCCTCAGCGACACCGCGCATAAAATAGGCACCGCAGAGAGCTGGAACACGCGCATCGCCACCGTCGAGCGCGACGGCATCGAGGTGATCGCCGACGGCATCATGAAAGTGTGGTTCACACCGGAGTTCCATGCGAAGCGCTCGGCCGAACTTGCCGGCTGCCGCAACATGCTGACCCGGCAGGCGCTGCCCGGCTATATCGGCACCTGCATGGCCGTGCGCGACGCCGATCTCACCGACGCGGCGCGGCGTATCGCGGCGCCGACGCTTTGCATTGTCGGCGATCAGGACGGCTCGACGCCACCCGACCTCGTCCGCTCATTAGCCGGCCTGATCCCCGGCGCGCGTTTCGAGGTGATCCGCGATGCCGCGCATATCCCGTGCATCGAGCAGCCCGAAGCGCTCGTCACCTTGATCCGCGATTTCGTCGCCTCGTTGCCGGAGGGAAAGTCTGCTCATGGATGATGTCACGAAGAACCGCTACCGGACCGGTCTCGAGGTCCGGCGCTCCGTGCTCGGCGATCCCCATGTCGACCGCGCCGAGGATACCGCCACGGATTTCGACCGGCCGTTCCAGCAACTGATCACCGAAGCTGCCTGGGGAACGGTGTGGGCACGGCCCAACTGGTCAAAGCGCGAGCGCTCGATCGTGACGCTGGCGCTGCTTGCGGCACTCGGCCATGACGAGGAAGTCGCCATGCATGTGCGCGCCACCGCCAATACAGGCGCCACGCGAGACGACATCTGCGAGGCCTTCCTGCATGTCGCGATCTATGCCGGCGTGCCGGCCGCCAATCGCGCCTTCAAGATCGCCAAGGAAGTGTTCGCGCAGATGGACGGAGCCAAGGCCGCCCATGGCTGAGTCCGGCTCCAACCGCGCGCCGGAAACCGGCGCCTTCTTCCAGCGCGACCGCCAGTGGCACCCGCCGGCCTTCACGCCGAACTACAAGAGCTCGGTGCTGCGCTCGCCGCAGAAAGCGCTGCTATCGTTCGACAACACGCTGTCGGAACTGACCGGCCCGGTGTTCGGGCACGCGATGCTGGGCGAGCTCGACAGCGACCTGATCCACAATTTCGCCAGGCCCGGCGAGAGCGCCATCGGCGAGCGCATCATCGTCCATGGACGCGTTCTCGACGAGCGCGGCAAGAGCGTGCCCGGCGTGCTGCTCGAATTCTGGCAGGCCAATGCGGGCGGCCGCTACCGTCACAAGAAGGACGGCTATCTCGCGCCGCTCGATCCGAATTTCGGCGGCTGCGGCCGCACGATCACCGGCGAGGATGGCGGCTATGCCTTTCGCACCGTCAGGCCCGGACCCTATCCGTGGCCGAACGGTCCGAACGACTGGCGGCCGGCGCATATCCATTTTTCAGTGTTCGGCCACGGCTTCGCGCAGCGGCTGATCACGCAGATGTATTTCGAAGGCGATCCGCTGATCTGGCGTTGCCCGATCGTCGGCGGCATTTCCAACAAGGCCGCGGTCGAGGCGCTGATCGCCGCGCTCGACACGCAGTCGACCATCCCGATGGATGCGCTCGCCTACAAGTTCGACATCGTGCTGCGCGGGCGCCGCTCGACGCTGTTCGAGAACAGGCCGGAGGGCAATTGATGGCGCAGTCGCTCGACCAACTGAAGGAGAGCCCTTCGCAGACCGCCGGCCCTTATGTGCATATCGGGCTGACGCCGAATTTCTGCGGCATCGGCGGCGTCTATGCGAGCGACCTCGGCTCGACGATGCTCAACGATGAGACCAAGGGCGAGCGCATCGATCTCCGAATCCGAGTGCTCGACGGTACCGGCACGCCTCTCAAGGATGCGCTGATCGAGATCTGGCAGGCGGATGCCAGCGGGCTTTACAACTCGCCCGCGGAGATGCGCGGCGCGGCCGACCCGAATTTCCTTGGCTGGGGCCGGCAGCCGACCGACATGGAAACAGGTATCTGCCGGTTCCAGACAATCAAACCGGGCCGCGTGCCGTTTCGCGACGGCCGGCTGATGGCGCCGCACATCACGCTGTGGATCGTGGCGCGCGGCATCAATACCGGCCTGCACACCCGGCTCTATTTTGCGGACGAGGAAAAGGCAAATGCCGAGGATCCGATCCTTGCCCGCATCGAGCATCGCTTGCGCGTGCCGACGCTGATCGCCGAACGCCAGGGCGATACTTACGTCTTCGACATCCACTTGCAGGGCGAAAAGGAGACGGTCTTCTTCGACAGCTGACCGTGGCCGCCATGACCGTTTCGCCCTTCGATCATCCGCTGCTTTCCGGCCTGCTCGGCGACGAGGAGGCGGCGCGGCATTTCTCCCTGGAAGCGGACCTCGATGCGATGCTCACCTTCGAGCGGGCACTGGCTGAAGCCGAGGCTGAACACGGCGTCATCCCACGCGATGTCGCGGTCGCGATCGTGAAGGCGCTGGCGTCGTTCCGGCCGGACACGGCCAAGCTGAGGGCCGGCGTCGCCAGGGACGGCGTGGTGGTGCCGGAATTGGTTGGGCAAGTCAAAGCTGCAGTCGGCGCTCCGCACGACGCATATGTGCATTTCGGCGCCACCAGCCAGGATGTCGTCGACACCTCGCTGATGCTGCGCCTGCGGCAGGCCGTCGACCATATCGGCCTGCTGCTTGGCGAGAATGTTGTGCGCCTCACCGGCCTCGAGCTCGAGTTCGGAGAACGTCAGTTCATGGCGACGACGCGCATGCAGCCGGCGATCCCGATCACGGTGACCAATCGGACTGCTTCCTGGAGGGCGCCGCTCGAGCGTCACCAGCAGCGCCTTGCCGAAATATCCGGCGGTCTGCTGGCGCTGCAGTTCGGCGGCGCCGCCGGCACGCTGGAAAAACTCGGCGACAAGGCCACGGCCGTTCGCGCCGCGCTTGCCGCGAAGCTCGGTCTTGCCGATACGCCGCAATGGCACAGCCAGCGCGACGCGCTCGCCGAGTTCGCATCCTGGCTTTCGCTCGTTACCGGCAGCCTCGGCAAATTCGGGCAGGATGTCGCGCTGATGGCGGAGGTTGGCTCCGACATCAAGCTTTCCGGCGGGGGTGGCTCATCGGCCATGCCGCACAAGCAGAATCCGGTGAAGGCGGAAGCGCTGGTGGCGCTGGCGCGCTTCAATGCCGTTCAGCTCTCCGGCATGCATCAGGCGCTGGTGCATGAGCAGGAGCGCTCGGGTGCGGCCTGGACACTGGAGTGGCTGATCCTGCCGCAAATGGTGGTGGCGACCGCCGCCGCGCTCAGGCTCGCAGCCGAGCTGACCGCGCAGATCGAGAGCCTGGGTCACTGATGCGCACGCAGGTGGTCATCGTTGGCTCCGGGCCGTCCGGCCTGCTGCTCGGCCAGTTGCTCGCCACCGTTGGTGTCGAGACGATCATCCTCGAGCGATCCAGCCGCGAGCATGTGCTCGGACGTGTGCGCGCCGGCGTGCTCGAACAGGGCACGGTCGACCTGCTCGGCGAGGCGGGCGCCGCGGACAGGCTGCATGCCCAGGGCCTGCCGCATGAAGGCATCTCGCTCGCCTTCGACGGCCGCGCGCATCGCATCGACATGAGCGCGCTCACCGGCGGCAAGCATGTCACCGTCTATGGCCAGACCGAGGTGACGCTCGATCTGATGCAGAAGCGCGAAGCGTCGGGGCTCCAGACCGTGTTCGAAACGTCGAATGTCGCGCTGCATCATTTCGATGGCACGTCGGCCTTCGTCACCTACGAGAAGGATGGCGCGACGCATCGCATCGATTGCGACTTCATTGCCGGGTGCGACGGCTATCACGGTGTCAGCCGCAGGTCAGTGCCGGACGGCGCGCTGAAGACGTTCGAGCGCCAGTATCCGTTCGGTTGGCTGGGCGTGCTGGCCGAGGTGCCGCCGGCCGATCGCGAACTGGTCTATGCCAATCACGAGCGAGGGTTCGCGCTCTGCTCGATGCGGTCGCCGCAGCGCAGCCGCTACTATGTGCAAGTTCCCGCCGGTGAGCGCGTCGAGGACTGGTCGGACGACCGCTTCTGGGATGAGCTGCGCAGCCGCCTGCCGGCGCAGATTGCGGCCGCGGTCACCACCGGGCCGTCCTTCGAGAAGTCGATCGCGCCGCTGCGTTCCTTCGTCGCCGAGCCGATGCGCTTCGGAAAACTGTTCCTGGTCGGCGATGCTGCGCATATCGTGCCGCCGACCGGCGCGAAGGGCCTGAACCTCGCTGCCAGCGACGTGGGCTATCTGTTTGCCGGGCTTCGTGAATTCTACCGCGAGAGGTCGGAGGCCGGGCTCGACGCCTATTCGGCCAAGGCTTTGGCGCGCGTGTGGAAAGCGGTGCGCTTTTCCTGGTGGATGACGACGATCCTGCATCGCTTCCCCGAGACGGGGGAGTTCGGCCAGCGCATCCAGGAAGCCGAGCTCGATTACCTGGTGCATTCCAGAGCGGCATCGACGGCGCTTGCCGAGAATTACGTCGGGTTGCCTTATTGATCTGCCTGAGCGGTCAAACCCGCTCCAGCGCGATCGCGATACCCTGGCCGACGCCGATACACATGGTGGCCAAGGCCAGCTTGCCGCCGCGCTCGCTGAGTTCGAGTGCCGCCGTCCCGGTGATGCGCGCGCCGGACATGCCGAGCGGATGACCGAGCGCGATCGCGCCGCCGTTCGGGTTGACGTGCGCAGCGTCCTCGGCGATGCCGAGTTGGCGGAGCACGGCAATGCCTTGGGAGGCGAAGGCCTCGTTCAACTCGAAGACGTCGAACTGTTCGGGCGTCAGGCCGAGGCGGGCGCACAGCTTCTTCGTGGCCGGGGCCGGTCCGATGCCCATGATGCGCGGCGCCACACCGGCGACGGCACCGCCGAGGATACGGGCGATCGGCGTCAGCCCATACTTCTTCGCCGCTGCCTCGGACGCGATGATGAGGGCGGCCGCGCCGTCATTGACGCCGGAAGCGTTGCCGGCGGTGACCGTGCCGCCTTGGCGGAACGGCGTCGGCAATTTGGCCAGCGTTTCGATGGTCGTGCCGGCGCGGGGATGTTCGTCTTTCGCGACGACGATTGCATCGCCTCTCCTTTGCGGGATGGTCACCGGCGTGATCTCCTTCGCCAGCCGGCCACTGGCCTGCGCGGCCACCGCCTTGTCCTGGCTGCGCACGGCGAAAGCGTCCTGGTCGGCCCGAGAGACGGAAAAGTCCTCGGCGACGTTCTCGCCGGTCTCCGGCATGGAATCGACGCCATATTGCCTCTTCATCAGCGGGTTGACGAAGCGCCAGCCGATGGTGGTGTCGTAGATTTCGGCATTGCGTGAGAAAGCTGCATCGGCCTTCGGCATGACGAAGGGGGCTCGGCTCATCGACTCGACGCCGCCGGCGACCATCAGCTCGGCCTCGCCAGCCTTGATGGCGCGCGCGGCGATGGTGACGGCATCCATGCCCGAACCGCAGAGGCGATTGACCGTCGAACCGGGAATGTCCTGGGGCAAGCCGGCAAGCAGCAGCGCCATGCGCGCGACATTGCGGTTGTCCTCGCCGGCCTGGTTGGCGCAGCCATAGACAACATCGTCGGTGGCGGCCCAGTCGAGACCCATGTTGCGCTCAACGAGCGCCCGCAACGGGATGGCGCCGAGATCGTCGGCTCGCACGGAGGACAACGCGCCGCCGAAGCGGCCGATGGGCGTGCGGATGTAATCGCAGATGAAGGCTTCAGCCATTTAAGCAGCTTTCCCTTTGGCGGTCCCTTGATGCGCCGCCTTGGTGCGGGCCTGCAGGTCGCGCAATGTCTTCAGCTCGAGTTCCGTCGGCGCCGGCGTCTCGTCAAGGGCCTCCGCGAACTTGACCGTCCAGCCACAAGTTTCCTGCACCTGCTCGCGGCTGATGCCCGGATGCAACGAGACGACGGTGAACTCCTTCGTCACCGGGTCCGGCCTCCAGATGGCGAGGTCGGTGATCAGAAGCGTCGGGCCGGCGGTGTCGATGCCGAGGCGCTTGCGGTGGTCGCCGCCTTCGCCATGGCCGAAGGAGGTGAAGAAGTCGATCTTCTCGACCATGCCGCGCTTCGACTGCGCCATGGTGATGTAGACTTGCTTTGACGAGGTGGCGATCTCCGGCGCGCCGCCGCCGCCGGGCAGGCGGGTCTTGGGATGCGCATAGTCGCCGATGACAGTTGTGTTGATGTTGCCGAATTTGTCGAGCTGGGCGGCGCCGAGGAAGCCGATCGAGATGCGGCCGCCCTGCAGCCAGTAGCGGAACATCTCCGGCACCGCGACGGTGGTGACCGCCGTCTCGCACAATTCGCCGTCGCCGATCGACAGCGGCAGCACGTCGGGCGCGGTGCCGATGGTGCCGCTCTCATAGATCAGCGTGATGTCGGGCGCATGGG
>NZ_RZRY01000213.1:0-9152 GCF_003998035.1 Mesorhizobium sp. M2A.F.Ca.ET.039.01.1.1
GCGATCAGCTTGAGTCTGAGCCAGATGCTGAGCTCCTCGCCAGGCAGGCCGGGATTGGCGCGGCGCGGCGCCTGGTTGGTCGAGGTCTTGAAATGCTGGTTGCCGAAGCCGCCATTGCCGCCCTTGGCCAGCAGGAAGCGCTGGCCGACCACGGTCAGGTCGCAGATCAGCGTCTCATTGTCCTCTGCGAAGATCTGGGTGCCGGCCGGCACTTTCAGCGTGATGTCGGCGCCTTTGGCGCCGGTCATGTTGCGGCCCATGCCGTGCATGCCGGTCTTGGCCTTGAAATGCTGCTGGTAGCGATAGTCGATCAGCGTGTTCAGCCCGTCGACCGCTTCCGCCCAGACATCGCCGCCTCGCCCGCCGTCGCCGCCATCCGGGCCGCCGAACTCGATGAATTTCTCGCGCCGAAACGACACCGATCCGGCGCCGCCGTCGCCGGAACGAATGTAAACCTTGGCCTGATCGAGGAATTTCATCGGATTTTCAAGTTTCTGCTGATGTCCATGAGCGATTGCTCTAAGGCATGCCTTAAACCAAGGCGGAGCTAAGGGCGAGGCCCGTTTTGCGACTAAAGCGCCTGATGCCCTTGGGCCAAGGACGCGATAGCACTGTTTGCGCGCGAGACTGGGAGGCGCGGGAATGAAGATCGTTTCCTACAACATCCAATACGGCATCGGCCTTGACGGCAGATACGATGTCGGGCGCATCGCCGACGCGGTGCGCGGCGCCGATGTCATCGCGCTGCAGGAGGTGACCCGCAACAACCCGCGCAACGGCGACCGCGACATGGTGGCCGAGATCAGCGAGGCGCTGCCCGATTATTTTGCCGCCTATGGCAGCAATTTCGAGGTCAATGTCGGCTCGCGCGTGGACGCCGGCCGCGCCGTCACCCGGACCTTCCAACTCGGCAACATGGTGCTGTCGAAGACGCCCATTCATCTGTCGCGCAATCTCCTTCTGCCGCGCAGCCGCAGCCTCGAGACCATGAACTTCCAGCGTGGCGCATTGGAAGCGCTGATCGAGACGCCGCTTGGCTTCATCCGCTTCTATTCCACCCATCTCGACCATCGCAGCCCGGTCGAGCGCCAGGGTCAGATCCGTTTCCTGCGCCAGCGCCTCCTGAACTATGCGCTGGAAGGCGGCGGCCTGTCGGGCATTCCCGAGATCGGCCTGCCGGACCTGCCCTATCCGGAAGCCTTCATCGTCATGGGCGACTTCAACATGCTGCCGGGCTCGCCCGAATATGTCGAGCTCGCCGGCCGGCCGGATCATGAGTTCGGCATGCCGCTGACCGCCGATCTCGCCGTCGACGTCGCCCAGCGTCTGGCGGTCGCCGACCTCGTCACCTGGGTCGATCCTGAGCGACCCGCCGACAAGAGCCGCCACAAATGCATCGACTACATCTTCACCAGCGCCTCGCTCGCCAGATCGCTGCAGCGCCTGTGGTCCGACCGGGACGCCGTCGGTTCCGACCACCTCCCGCTCTGGGCCGAACTGGGCTGAGTCGCGGGACTCCCCCTCATCCGGCCGCTACGCGGCCACCTTCTCCCCGAGGGGAGAAGAGGTTGGCGCCGGCGCTTACCTGCTCCTCTCCCCTTGGAGACCGGTCGGATTGACCCGAATTGCCCTGGCAATTCGGTTGGCAATCCGGGTAAGGGCGCGCCGCTCAACCTTCCGAAGCACCGATCAATAGTGGATCCAGTTGCGGAGACTGTTCCATGTCTTCCTGTCGAGCCGATAGCGCTCGACCGGCACCTGGCCGGCGACGATCGAATTCAGCATGCCCTGGCCGGCATACTGGAAGCCGCATTTGTGGATCACCCGCCGCGAGGCCGGATTGATCACCCGGGTCGAGGCATGCAGCACCTGGATCGAGGTCCGCTGGAAGGCGAGGTCGACCAGCGCATGCGCGGCTTCGGTGGCGTAGCCGCGCTTCCAATAGGGCTCGCCGATCCAGTAGCCGAGCTCCAGGCCGCGGTCGGTCGTGTTCAGGCCGGCGCAGCCGACGAAAATGTCGCTCTCCCTGAGCGTCAGCGCATAGACGATGCCGGCGCGCCGCGACGCCGCCATGGCAAGGAAGGTGCGGCCCTCGGCCTCGCCATAGGGGTGCGGCATGCGGGCCAGCATTTCGGCGACATGTCGGTTGTCGGCTAGCGTGACGAGTTGCTCGAGATCGCTCTCGCGCGGGGCGCGCATGACCAGCCGCTCTGTGGCCAGCGCCGGGCAATCGATCGCGTAACTTTCGTCTTCGGTGTCTTCCGCTTCGGCAACCATTTTAGTCCTCCAGGGCAAGAAAAAATGAAAAAGGAGAGAGGGCGAGCCCATCTCTCCTGATCCTTTTCCTGGCCTGGCCAGACACCGGTTCCCGAGATGGGCGCCGGTGTTATGGTGCGGAACCGGCTACTCCGCTGCTTTGGTAATCGGGTTCACCGATACGTAGGTTCGGCCGTTGGCTTTCTTGTTGAAGGTGACTGCGCCGGCTTCGAGCGCAAAAAGGGTGTGGTCCGTTCCCATGCCAACATTGGTGCCCGGATGCCATTGCGTGCCGCGCTGACGAATGATGATGTTGCCGGCGACGACGGCTTCGCCGCCGAACTTCTTCACGCCCAGACGCTTGGAGTGCGAATCGCGACCATTGCGCGACGAACCGCCAGCTTTCTTGTGTGCCATTTGACTAACTCCGATGCGCCCTGAGGCGCTTGAATGGTCTTATGAACGCGTTCGCGTTCCGTTTCAAGTCCGTACCGGCGACGATCGTCGCCGGAAAAATTACTTCTTCGCCAGTTCCTTGGCCTGCTCGCGCCAGTCCTTGATCTGGTCGGCGCTGAACGGCATGTGCTCGTCGATCTTGGTGACATCCTTGTCGGTGAGCTTGGCGAGCTGCGCGAAGGTGATGATGCCCTGCTCGGCGAGGTCCTTCGCCGCCACCGGGCCGATGCCCTTGATCACCGTCAGGTCGTCCGGCTCGCCTTTCGGCGCCTTGAACAGCGGCGCGGCCTTGCCCTCTTCACCGGCAGCGGCCTCCGCCTTGGTTTCCTTCTTGGCCTTCGGCTCCTTCGCAGCCACCTCGGCCTTCGCCTCGGCGGCGACTTCAGCCTTCGCCTCTGCCTTGGCTTCCGGCTTCGCGGCAGCCTTCTTCGACGGCTTGGCGCCACCCAGCAGGATCTCGGCGATCCGGACGGTGGTCAAAAGCTGGCGATGGCCGATCTTGCGGCGCGAATTCTGGCGGCGGCGCTTCTTGAAAGCGATGACGGTGCGGTTCTTGCCCTGCTCGACGACTTCCGCCGTGACCATGGCGCCATCGACGAACGGCGCGCCGAAGGTGACATTCTCGCCCTCGCCATGCGCGAGCACATTGCCGATCTCGACGATATCGCCGACCTTGGCTTCGAGTTTCTCGATCTTCAGGAGATCGTTGGCGGCGACGCGATACTGCTTGCCGCCCGTTTTGATGACTGCGAACATTTTTTGCCTTTCGCTGTTCGGTCGGCCTCGATGAACCGCCTCGGGCGGTTCGGCCGTCTTTTTGTCAGTCTGCGGGTTCAAAAAACAAGCGGCGCGGAAGAGCCTCCACGCCGAATGCGGGCTGTCCCTAACCGAAGGTTGCGTTGGAGTCAAGGCAAACAGGCCTGCCCGGACGACACGCCGAGCCATGCCGGCGGCAAAGGAGGCGGGTGTGCCGTCGCCGCTGCTTTTCGTGGAAGCTGGAATTCGCTCGAATAGGGCCTTGTAACTCCAGCAGTCAGCCGTTATCTAGTGCGCCGCGCCGGCAACGGCCGACCATGACCTCGCGGAGAGGTGGCAGAGTGGTCGAATGCACCGCACTCGAAATGCGGCATACTCGCAAGGGTATCGGGGGTTCGAATCCCTCCCTCTCCGCCATTTAGCTTCCATAATAATCGTTTCCTTTCAAAAGCTTCCTTGTTGCGCTTGACCAGCGCGAAGCGAAACTTATCTTAGACTGTGTAACAAACTGTGTAACATTAGAGAAAGATAATGCGACGTTCCGCAGCGCCAAAGCCGCATAAACGTGAAGGCATCTGGTATCTCGTCCGCAGGGTGCCGAAGGAATTCGCGGCGTTTGATCGCCGCTGCCTAGTACGCATTTCCACGGGCGTCGCCGTGGCTGACGATCCCCGCGGTGTACGGGCGCGAGATGCAGTGCAAAGCCTCGGCGCGGGGCTGGAGGCGTATTGGCGTAGACTGCGGGAAGGCCAATCCGCCGAGGCGGGGCTGCGTTTCGAAGCCGCGAGGAAGCGCGCGCGGTCATTTGGATTGGCCTATCGCTCTAACGAGGAACTAGCAGCGGGGCCGCTCGACGAACTCATGGCCCGTATCAAGCTGCTCCTCGACAAAAAATCGATCGAGGACGCGCAGGACGTCTCGGCCGTCATGGGTGGGGAGAAGCGGCCAGCGGTCCGCCTGAGCGGTCTTATCAAGGAATTCGAGACGATCGAGCAACAGAACTTGCTGACCATGTCGCCTAACCAAATCAAGAAATGGCGTAACCCCAAAAAGCGCGCAGTTGCCAATCTGGTTGGAGTCATTGGCGACAAGGAGATCGCAAGCCTCACTCGGGACGACGCAATCGCGTTCCGCGAGTGGTGGCAAAAGCGGATCGTTGAGGATGGACTTGATATCGGTACGGCCAACAAGGACATCGGCCATGTTTCGAAAATGCTGCGCGTCGTCGATCTGACTCACCAGCTCAAGCTGGAGCCGGTTTTTCGAAACCTGCGTCTTTCCGGCGCCGTCCCCGGGCAACGCGCTGCGTTCACAGCGGAGTTCATTCAGGAGAAGATACTCGCTGAAGGCGCGCTCGACGGACTCAATGACGAAGCCCGCCATCTAATCTATGTGATTGCCGATACCGGACTCAGGCTTTCTGAAGCGGCAAACCTCACCACCGAAACAATCCACCTCGATCAAGAAATCCCGCATGTGCGGGTGCGCCCCAATGGCCGTCGCTTGAAGACCGGTCATTCAGCCCGTGACATTCCCTTGGTTGGCGGCGCACTTGCAGCCATCAAGCTCCATCCGGACGGCTTTCCTCGTTATCGCGACAAGGCCGCGTCACTTTCAGCGCTCGTCAACAAGGTGCTCGCCAGCAAGGAACTTCTGCCGACTTCCGAGCATAGTCTTTATAGCCTGCGACACACTTTCGAGGACCGGCTGACGGCAGTTGAGGCGCCGGAGAAGGTAATTGCTTCTCTGATGGGCCACAAATGGATCCGGCCCAAATACGGCGCGGGACCTTCGTTAGCGCAAAAGCGCGAGTGGCTTCAAAAAATCGCTTTTACCCCGCCCGGGCGAATGTGATTGCGGCGCCATCCAGGCCTTGAGAACCAACCTCACGGCTCCAGCTGTCCGAGCCATTTAGGTTGAGCGTGGCCAGCACGCGCTGCGCTCGCTCGCGATTTCCGAGCTTCCGCCGCATTTGTTCGACCTCGTATTCCAGCCTTTCGAAGGTCGGTATATAGGCATCTCCATGCCGGATGACCAAGTAGGCGGCAACAGCTAGACAGCATTCTAGCTCCGTGGCCGATGGATCGGAAAAAGGGGCGACGCCATACCAAGACGAGCAACGCCTCTCGAGGGCTTCCGAACTAGGCAAACGGCCAGCATGTGGCATGGGATACAAACCTATGCCTGATCGACGAACCTAAAGTGCTCACGAAGCTTGACCGGTACGCGGGCCATCGGAGGGTTCTGCCTAAAACCGCCAAAAATTTTGAAACACCCATTCATCCGGCTCGAATTCAAAGGGATCGGCGATTTTTGGGTTATGGCTTGCAAGCATAGTTCAGCCCAGACAAGAACGCCTGATATCTTGTCGTTCACTGTCACCCTGCCAAATATGGTGCCGGTGACAACGGCAGTTTGGCGAGCAGAAGAATTCCCGAGACTGAGACGTTCTACGGCTTGGCCCATGTTCGCGCTCCTCCTCGATTGGAGACAGGATGGGCCATATGGAAGCGAATAAAAGGAGGTTGGTGACGAGTCTCGGTAGTGGAGTAGAAACGGGTGGAAAAGCTTGCGCTATTCGCCGTCGGCGCCGCTAAGCGCATTTGAGAGAAGGGGCAACGATCGCCAAGAGATGACGTCCGATCGCAAGCCGGCTAGAAATGCGACAGTGACGCGCCTTTTTTGGCACGACCTTAGCACCCGATCGGGCCTCAGCTGGTCGTCGTTGCGCAGCCGATCGGGTGCGATTTTTATAAAGCTCTCTTGGCTTTAGCTTTGAGAGCCCGTCATCGAGACAAATGCAAGGGAACGGTCCCGCCCCCTGGGGACATTCGACATGCCGTGGCAGCTTCCTATGGTGAGCCAGCGCATTCCGATACACGTTTTCCGCGCTCTACCGTTGCTCCAGCACCTGTGCTGAGGCTGAGCGCTTGATCAGGACCCGACCGCTGCTGTTGCGGGATGGTGACTGGGTTGAGGTCGCGAAAACCTTGACCGCGGGTACGTTGTTCATCCAGATGAGCGCTGAGCCGAGAAGCAGCCAAGAACGCTTCCCGTAATCGAATCCTACGGGAACCGCGAAACCAGCGTCCAAGGGACGCAATTCTCCGACGTCGTTCACTCAAGCTCATCTCGCAACTTGAACGCTTGTATGAAGCCGCTGCATGTGCGCCGGTGGACCGGATTGCTGCTATCCAAACCACGTGCTCAGTTTCGCCCCCGTAATAACTCTACCGTCCGAAACGGCTTTCGCGCGTCAGGTCCACCCCACATGAAAGTTCCGCGAGCAGCACGGACGGAGAGGCCGGTCACAACTCCTTCGCGTGCTCTTTTACTACCGAATCAAGTGCCAAATGGAGAGGCACTGCCTTAGAGAACAGGAAGCCCTGCGCGGTTCTGCAGCCAAGCTTGTACAGAGTTTGCCGATCTGCCTCTGTTTCAACGCCCTCGGCCATGACCTCGATCCCGAGCGTCCTACCAAGGTCAATCACCGCTTTGACAAGCAGCCGATTCTCCCGGGACTTGGCTAAGCCGCGAATGAAGCCCTGATCTATTTTCACTTTCCTGATCCGACTGTCCTTGAGCGATGCCAACGTCGAAAAACCGGTGCCGAAGTCCTCGAGCGCGATAGAAATGCCAGCATGTGAAAGCTGGCCGAGCTTTTCATCCACTCTGTCCGGATCCACTGGGGCTTCTTCGGTAATCTCGATGTCGAACATCGTTGCAGGGAGGTCTTTTGCCGCCAGACCATTAAGAATCATCTCGTCAATATCGCCAGCTTCCAACTCGCGCGGTGAAACATTCATCGCCACACGAACATCACGACGGTCAGCTTTGACCAAGCCCTCGATAAGAGCGCAACAGTCGGCGAATACCGTTTGAGTTAGCAGCTGAAGCATTCCAGTTTCGCGTGCCGCTGTCATGATCTCGGGCGGAGAAATGGGACCGTGAAGCGGGTGAGACCATCTTAGCAAGGCTTCAAAACCGACGACGCTTCAGTTTCGAGTCTTACGATTGGCTGAAACCAAGCGACCAAGCTTCTCATCGTTATCGCCGAATGAAGATCGCGTTCGATTGACTGGCGGCGTTGCAGTTCCCGGGCTAGCTCGGCACCGAACAGACAAAATTCATTCCTGCCGCGGCGCTTAGCTGTGTAAAGGGCGATGTCGGCCCGCAACAACATTTCCGTCAGTCCGGGGTTTTCAGCCAAGTAGATTCCTATAGACGCTCCAATGCGGACGGATGCGATCCCAGGATAGGGGCGAGCAAGCTTGGCTATGAGATTGGACGCGAGATTGGTGGGAGAAGGAGAATTCTTTCGCGAAGAAAAAACCAGCACGAATTCATCCCCACCGATGCGGGCGAGCGTTGAGCCCTCCGGTGCTTCTTCCTCTATTCGGCGGGCGATCCTGGCAAGCAGCTCGTCACCCGTTCTGTGACCGTAGGTACCGTTGACAGATTTGAACCCGTCCAGATCAATCAGCATGGCCACAAAGGGTCCATCGGTGTTCTCAAACTGATCGATTGCATGTTCGAGGCCCCGCCTGTTGAGGAGCGCGGTAAGATGGTCCTCCCTGGAATTGCGCTCCATTTCCGCGGCAAGCCGCTCGGCTTGATGTCTCAGGCGGCTCGCGTCACGGAAGCGCGCTTGTCCAACGAACGAGGATCGAACCAGGCCGCCCTCGAAAAGCAGGACGGCAAAAGCCAGAATGTAGTTTTCCGGGGCTCCCTTCGTCAGCAAACATGCGGCGGCAATGAGGAGTGGCGGTGTGATGAAGCATATCGCTGCCGCAGCATATGAGCTGCCGTACGTGACCGCGCCAGCTGAAATGCCCGCCAGAATTATTAGATGCAGCGATGCTTGAGACGTCGTGTATCCAGCCGTTAGGATGGCAAGGAATGACCAGGTGAATCCCGCCAGAAGAGCAAGCCTGCCAAACCAGCGAAGCCGCAGCCAAACCCGTGTCAGATCATCCTGGACTCCGGGTTCCTTCAACTGATGACGGGCGAGTGCAAGGCGGGCGGCATTTATCGCATTAACGACCGAAAACCAGGCCGCGCCAGCAAGACCGTTCCCGGAAAGGGCCTGCACGGTCAAAATCAGCCCGGACAGCACAATGCTTATCGGCATTGAGACGAAAAGGCCTGCCCTCAGATCAGCGAGCTGGTCCTGAAGGATTCTCGCCTCCAGCGGATCTTCTTTTCCAAGGCTGGACGGGTCAGCTTGCTTACTCCTGCTTGTCCGCAGCCTATGCAGCCCCCCTGAAGGACGGGTTAATTCTTCAATCGGAGATCAGCGTCGGGGAGCAGGATTACTCCGGTGCATCATGCACTCTCTCCCATCGCTCGCCCAGCACGCGCAAAAATGCGACTGCTGGTGCAGTATCACCGCTGGAGCTCCGCCGATATCCCATGCCGGACAAGGGGAACATGTTGGGCAAAGCGAAGCCCCAGATGCCTTGCAAGCCGTGCCGCCAGGTGGTCTCTGGAGTAGAGTCCAATCAATATGTTCGTTGCATGGTAGAGCGGCGCCGCCGACAGGCGCAGCCGCCTTTCGTATATATGCAGCATGTCGGGGTCGCCAACATTGCGGCCGTCGCGGCACGCAGTCATGATTCCACGGGCGAGTTGCTTCTGGCTGCTGAGACCGATGTTGAATCCGTGAGCGGTCACCGGGTGCATGC
>NZ_RZRY01000214.1:0-9145 GCF_003998035.1 Mesorhizobium sp. M2A.F.Ca.ET.039.01.1.1
CAATATGGTCGCCGGATTGGAAACCAGCCTGCGCGAGAAGATCGTGCAATTCCGCCGCCGGCATCAGGCGCGAGCCGTCAAGCAGGTTCGCGTGCGGCAGCAGCCTTGCGCCGGGCAGATGGCCGCCGCGCGCATTGCGGCGCAGGTCTTCGCCTGTGTATTCACCAGCGGTGCGGGCATCGAAGATGCGCACATCACCGTCGAGTTCAGCCTTCAAGGTCTGCCGATCGACGAGACCGACAGGACCCGCGCCGGGCCTGGCTCGAAAGACAGCCGAGGCGCCGGCTGCCTGGGCCGCCCCCGGCAGGTCGTCGTGTCGTTCGACCGCCGGCCATCCACCGTTCAGGATGAACGCCTTCGCTCCGAAATACTGCAAGATGAACCAGACCCGCGCGGCCTCGGTCATTCGCCCGTCATCATAGACGATGGCCGGCACTTCCCCATCGACACCGAGTTCGCCAATGGCGCGCTCCCAATAAGCGACGTTCTCGAACGACGTCTCTCCGGCTTTTGCTGCAGCCTCCCACACCTCGATCGGAACGCGGACGGCATTGGGCGCGTGGCCCAAGGAGAAGGCAGCCTGATCGCGCACGTCGAGCAGGCGGAAAGTGGGCAACGTGCTCAGAGCGGACTGTTCGACGACGGGGTCATGGGGCATGGGGGACCTTTCTTTCACCACGGCTTCCCGGCCAGGCTGAAAGCGCGATATCGACCAGACGTCTCAACCTTTCGGTACAGGCGCCGTCACAGGCTTGCACCGACATTCCTTGCACGAAAGCTCCGTAGAAGCGTGCAAGCGAATCCGTGTCGGTGCCGGTGGCAAGTTCCCCTTCGACGACCGCCCTGTCGAAACGTTCGCGTATGGCTTTGATGGCAGCCTCGCGCCTTGCGGTTACGGATTTCGCCACCGTCTCGTTTTCCGCCGCGCATTGAACAACCGCTGTCGAGACGATGCATCCGCGCGGATCGTCGGGACGCGAGATGCCGGTCGCGACGTCGTGCAGGTAGAAGGACAAAGCCTCATAAGCGCTCATATCGCTCCGTAGCGCGTCCATCCGGGCCTTGCTCTCCCGCTCGGTGGCACGGTCGAGCGCCTGCCTGTACAGCTCCTCCTTGGAGCCGAACGTCGCATAGAGCGACGGCGGGGTCACGCCCATGGCCGCCGTCAAGTCGGCGATCGATGTTCCTTCATAGCCGTGTTCCCAGAACAGCCGCGCCGCGACATCAAGCCCGACATTACGATCCAGGGTCCTCGGCCTGCCCCGTTTTTTTGGAGGCTCGGTCATTTATATATCGATCCCTATAAAATCTGTTGACAACCATCGACCGGGATTAATATATCGATCGCTATTAAAAATCGCAACGGAGTTGCAAATGTCCGGACGCCTCTCGAACAAGGTCGCACTCGTAACCGGCAGGTCGCGCGGTATCGGGCGAGCAGTGGCGCTCGCCTTCGCCAGGGAAGGCGCTGCGCTCATCGGCGTGCACTACGCCAGCAACAAGGAAGCCGCGGACGCTACGGTGCGGGATATCGAGGCACTGGGGACGCGAGCTGTCGCCATCGGCGCGGATTTGCGCGACGCCAAGGCGGCTGCCGACAGCATTGCCGGAGAGTTTAGGGCCGCGGCGCTGGCCGCGACTGGCAAAGCCGGCCTCGACATCCTCGTCAACAATGCGGGCATCGCGGTGGCAACGCCGTTGGCGCAGACCAGCGAGACCACATTCGATGACCTCATGACCATCAACTTCAAGGCGCCGTTCTTCCTGATCCAGGCGCTGGCCAATGACATCCGGGACGACGGACGCATCATCAACATTTCCACCGGCTTCACGCGCATCGCAGCGCCGACCCCCCCCGCCTATGCGGCGTCAAAGGGAGCTCTCGAAACACTGACGCTGGCGCTCGCTCCCGATTTCGCAAGCCGCGGCATAACCGTCAATTCGGTCATGCCCGGCGTCACCGACACCGACATGAACGCGGACTGGCTTGCGACGGATGCCCGTGCGGGCGCGGAAGCATTGTCGGTGTTTTCACGTGTCGGCCAGCCCGCCGACGTGGCAGACGTGATCACCTTCGTCGCGTCAAACGACGCGCGGTGGACGACGGGGCAGTCCATCGACGCCACAGGCGGCGCTCGGATCTAGCCGCCCTGGGGAGCGTCATGCTGGTGGTCCTGCGCCTGCTGCGCCTGCTCGACGATCCGGCGGCGCTGCCCCGCTTGCCGAGCAGGAAATTCTCTATCGCCTGCTTGCCGGCCCGGACGGCGCCAGGATGCGCCACATCACCTCCAGCCAGGGTCGGGTGGCTCAGGTCGGCCGCGCCATCGCCTGGATCGGGCAGAACTTCCGGGAGCGATTCAGCATCGAGCAGCTTGCCGCGGAGGTGGGCATGAGTCGAGCCTGCACGAGCATTTTCGCGCGGTGACGGCGATGACGCCGCTGCAATTCCAAAAACAGCTCAGGCTGCAGGACGCGCGCAGCCTGATGCTGGTCCAGGACATCGATGCGACGACCGCCGCCTTCCGCGTGGGGTACGAAAGCCCGTCGCAGTTCAGCCGCGAATATCGCCGTCATTTTGGCGAACCGCCGGCGCGCGACATAGCCCGCTTGCGCGCCTCACCGGGCTTGGCGGTGGTCGCTTGAGTTTCGCCTTGCCGGGGCGCGTTCATGCAGCACCAACCAATTGCAAAATAAAATCAGTTGGCCTAGCCTGAACCGATTGCACAACGCAATCGGATCGCGCGAATGCCATGTGAGGAACAGGCAATGGCCAAGCTCGTCTTCGGAATGAACCAGTCGCTGGACGGCTATGTCGATCACACGGCGTTCGGGCCAAGCCCCACGCTCTTCCGCCACTTCATCGAGGAGGCCGAGCGGCAGTCGGGCAGCATCTACGGTCGCCGCATGTATGAGGTCATGCGCTACTGGGACGAGGAGCATCCTGAATGGGATGCCGATCGCCTTGCCTACGCGGCGGCGTGGCGGCGCCAGCCGAAATGGGTCGTCTCGCGCTCGTTGCAGTCGGTCGGCCCCAACGCCAGCCTCGTCGGGGATGACCTTGAGGGCGAGATGCGCAAGCTGAAGGCCGAGTACGACGGCGAGATCGAAGTCGCCGGCCCGGACTTGGCGCGAAGCCTCACCGAACTGGGCTTGATCGATGAGTATCGGATCTACCTGCACCCGGTCGTGCTCGGCCGCGGCAAGCCTTATTTCGCCGGACCCCGGCCGCCGCTTCGCCTGATGGCGCATGACCGGATCGGCGAGGATGTGATCAGGTTGACCTACGCTCCAGCATGATCTCGCGACGGTCTCCCGTGATCAGGTGAGCCGGACGATCTTGAAGCCCTCGACCTCCTTGACGACCGGATGGTCCTTCCAGCGCTCGACATCATGCAGCACGACGAGCTTCGACAGGTCGCCGCCAAGCTCGTCATTCATCTTGTCGATGGTCTTCAGCTGCTCCCAGACGCTGCCCACCGCATTGTTGAGCGGGACATAGACCCCGTCGTGATTGTGCCCGGTGAACTGGCGGCGCGAATAGACGCAATCACCGGAGATGACCCGGCGACCGGCGTGGGTGTCGACGAGCACGAATTGCTGGCCGATCGTGTGGCCGCTGCCGAGCCGCGCATGGATGCCGGGGAAGATGTTGTCCTTGTCGCCGTCGATGAGCGTCACGCGATGCTCGATCGAGGCTTCGAGGGCGGTGCGCAAATTGTCGGGATCGATGATGGCGGTCAGATGCGCGAAGCGTTTCGGCAGCGCGATCGCCTCGTACCAGGAAAGCAGTTCGCTCTTCTGGATGTGGATATGCGCGCGCGGGAATTCGGCGATCGAACCCATATGGTCGAAATGCGCATGGGTGACCACGATGTCGCTGATCTGATCGGGCGGGATGTCGAGCGCCGCCAGCATCCGCACCGGCGAGATCCATGTCGGGATGCCGAACTTCTGCGAGAAGCTGTGGTCGTCCTGCATGAAGCCGGTATCGATCAGCACGTTGCGTTCGCCGTTGCGCGCGAGCACGAAGGAGAAGGGCAGGTCGACCACGCCGTCATTGTACATGCCGCTGATGAGATCGACCCAGGGCTGTTCCTTGGAGCGCGCATATTCCAGCACAAAGACTTGCCATGTCGCGGATTGCGGAACGGTCATCGGCATTCTCCTCCAATTCAGCTTTCGGCAAGCGAGCGGCCAAGGCTGGCGAGCCCGACCGCGACGATCAGGATGGCGCCCTGGAACACGAATTGCGAGAAGGTCGGCGCGCCGAAGATGTTGAGCCCGTTGAAGCCGAGCACGATGATGAGCGCGCCGATGAAGGTGCCCAATATGTGGAACTCGCCGTCGCGCAGCGTGGCCGACCCGAGGAAGACGGCGGCGAAGGCGGTCAGCAGATAGGAATCGGCGGCATTGGTCGTGCCGCTGCCAAGCCTGGCGGCCAGCAAGGTTCCGGTAAGCGCCGCGCACATGCCCGAAAGCACGAAGCCGAGGATCTTGATGCGGTCGACATTGATGCCGGCGAGCCGGGCCGCGGCGGGGTTGCCGCCGACCGCCTGGATCTCCTGGCCGATCGCGGTGCGCTCGACCAGCAACCACAGGCCGCCGAACACCAGCGCCATGAAGATGATCGGGTTGGGGATGCCGAACAGCCAGCGCCCCAGCGCCAGTTGCAGGAAGGCTTCCGGCACGCCGGAGACGATCGGCACGCCGGCCGAATAGGCAAAGGAGAGGCCGACCAGCACGGTGCCGACGCCGAGCGTGGCGATCACCGAATTGACCTTGAGCTTGGTGACGATCAGGCCGTTGACGACGCCGATGAGGGCGCCCAGCGCGAGCACGATCAAAACCGCCAACGGGATCGGCATATGGTTTGCCACGATCAGCCCGGTCACGAGCACGCCGTGCAGGCTGGCGGCATAACCGACGGAGAGATCGAGCTCGCCGACGATCACAGCCATGGTCAGCCCGCCGGCGATGATCATGGCGAGGGATGCCTGGCTCAGCACGTTGATGAAATTATTGTAGGTCGGAAAGGCGTGCGGCGACAGGAACGAGAAGACGAGGACCATCGCGAGCAGGCCGATGATGGTGCCATAGCGCGCGAAGACCCCCAACGCTGCCCTGGTGCTGGGCGAAAGCCGTCGCGTGTAGCTGGCGTCACTCATGCGGGAACCCTTTCCTCGGTTGCGGCATAGCTTGCCTCGATGATGGCGTTGCGCGTGAGGTCGCGGCCGGTGAGCTCGCGCACGATCCGACCTTCCGCCATCACCAGGACCCGGTCGCACAGATCGGGGAGCTCGTCCGGTTCGGACGAGATGACGAGCACGGCCATGCCGAGTCCGGCGAGCTCGCGGATGAGACGGTGGATTTCCCCGCGCGCGCCGATATCGACGCCGCGCGTCGGCTCGTCGAGGATGAGCACCTTCGGCTTCGAGCGCAGCCAGCGGCCGATGACCACCTTCTGCTGGTTGCCGCCGGAGAGCCGCCCGACCGGCTGTTCCGGCGAACTGGCCTTGATCGACAGGTCGCGGATCGTCGCCTGCGCCAGCCGCGCCCGCTTGCGCAGGCTGATGAAGGGAAGGACCGGGCTGGCGAGGAGAGGCGTGAGATTGCCGAGGCTTAGGTTGAAGGCGATGGATTTGCCGAGGAGCAGCCCCTCCGTGCGGCGCTCTTCCGGGACAAGGCCCATCCCGGCGCGCACCGCGCCGGCCGGCGTGCGCGGGACGAACGGCCTTCCCTCTATCGTCATGGTGCCGGCATGGGGCCCGTCGGCGCCGTAGAGCAGTCGCGCGAGCTCGCTGCGCCCGGCGCCGACAAGGCCGGCGAGCCCGAGCACCTCGCCGCGGCGGAGGTCGAAGCTTGCTTCCTCCACGCGCGGCAGGCGGCGCAGGCCCCGCACCGACAGCACGATCTCGCCGCCCGTCGCCTCGCGCGACTTGGGCAGCTGTTCGACCGCCCCGCCGACGATCTCCTGGACCAGCCGGCGCCGGGTCAGTCCGGAGCCGTCGAGGACCGCAACAGACCGGCCATCGCGGAAAACGGTGACGCGGCTGCACAGATCGAGGATTTCGTCCAGCCGGTGCGAGACGTAGAGCACCGCCACGCCCGCCGCCGAAAGCCCCCGGATGATGGAGAAGAGCTTGCGGCACTCGCCTGCCGAGAGCGAAGCGGTCGGCTCGTCCATGACGATGAGGCGCGCCTTCCACACCAGCGCCCGGGCGATGCTGATCAGCCAGTTCTCGGCCGTCGACAGGCTCTTGGCCGCGGCATCGAGCGGCGCGGTTATGCCGACGCGCTCGATGATCGGCGCGACGTCCCGCTGGATCGCGCTCCAGTCGACCAGGCCGAGCCGCGTCGTTTTCTTGGGCAGGCCGAGCATGATGTTCTCTAGCACCGTCATGTCAGGCACGAAGGCGAGCTCCTGATGTATGAAGCTCATGCCGAGCCCGCTCGCCGCGTGCGGCGACACGATCGCCACCGGCCTGCCCTCGATGGCGATCTCGCCCGTGTCCGGCTGGGTCACGCCGGCCAGGATGCGGATCAATGTCGACTTGCCGGCGCCGTTGGCGCCGACCAGCCCATGCACTTCGCCGGGCAGCACGGAGAGCGACGCGCCGCGCAGCGCCTGCGCTCCTCCGTAGGATTTGCTGATCGCATTCGCCGCCACGAACGGCACCGCCGGCGGCGCCGCCATCGCTGTCGGGACTGGGTTCATGGGTGAAGCGTTGAGGTTCCTATTTCATGGCGTCCGGATGCTTGGCGATGAAGTCGTCGATAGTGTCCTTGGTGACGAGCACCGCGGGCACCTCCACCGCCTTCGGCGTCCAGTCCGCGCCGGCCTTGCGGATCTCCGGCAGCAGTTTGATCATATTGTAGCCTTCTGTATAGCTGTCCTGCCAGGCGGTCGCGGTCATGAAGCCGTTCTTGATGTTCTCCAGCGCCTGCGCGTTGCCGTTGACGCCGTAGACCTTGACGTCGTCGCGGCCCTGCGCCCTGAGCGAGCCGATGGCGCCGATCGCCGGATCGTCCCAGCAGCCCCAGATGGCGAGATTCTCCTGGCCTGCCGGATGCGAGGCCAGCCAGGCGTTGGCATATTGCGCGCCATCCTCGAAATAGCCGGGGATGCGCACCTCGTTCTTGGTGACCTTGATGTCGGGATTGGCCGCAAGCGCCTTGTCGAGCTCGACCTCGCGGTTTCGGCAGACCTCACCTGTGTGATAGGTCAGCGCCAGGATGGAGCCCTTGCCGCCCATCGTCTTCAGCATCAGCTCATTGACCGGCACCACCATCGGCCCGCCCGAGCCATTGGTGGCGGCGACCGAGCTTCCCAGCCCGCCGCCCCAGGTCACGACCGGGATATTGGCCGACTTGGCTGCCTGCAGCCCGGCCCCGATCGAGGAATAGGGAAACACCATGTCGACGATGGCCGCCGAGCCGCGCTGCGCGAAATTCTGGATCGCGGCATTGGCCTGGTCGGCGCTACCCGCCGCATCGATGACCGAAACGTCCCAGCCGATCTCCTTGGCGGCGGCCTTGGCGCCGACGATATAGCGGGCGTTGTTCGCTTCCGTCGCCGAGATCGAGACGATGCCGACCAGCGGCGTGTCCGCCCGAGCGGGAAACGCTGCGGCCGCGGCCGCCAACGCAGCCCCAATGACTATCCACTTCATGATCTCCTCCTTTTGACGTTGCGGCGCCTACCTCGCCGAACCGTTTCGCTGGATTATGCGGATAACAACGGCAATCAAGGCAAATTTTCGGGGATTTAGCCTAGACAAAGGCCATTTTGGCGACCAAAACTCAACTAATCGATTAGCTGGGTTCGCTATGGCCACCATCAAGGACGTCGCTCGCAAGGCAGAGGTATCGACGGCAACGGTGTCGGCGGTGATTAACGATTCCGCCTATGTGAGCCCGGAATTGCGGGCCCGCGTCCTGGCCGCCGTCCGTGACCTCAGCTATGCGCCCTCGCTCGCTGCGCGGAACCTGAAGCGCGGGCGCAGCCAGTTGATCGCCCTGGTCGTGGCCGATCTCGCCAACCCCTTCTTCTCGCGTGTCGTATGGGCGGCGGAAGCGGCGGTCGCCGCCTGGGGCTACTCGCTGCTGATCTTCAACAGCGACGAGAAGCCGGAGGTCGAGCGTCGCATCCTCGCCCGCGTGCGAACACTCTCCTGCGACGGGGTGATCCTGGTCCCGGTCGGCGACTCGACGGAGCATCTGCAGAACGATCCCGACGGCAAACCGATCCCAACCGTGCTGTTCGGCCGTACCGTCGCCGATGACAGGTCGGACACGGTGACGATCGACAACATATCGGCCGGCAGGCAGGCGACGGAATATCTGCTCGATCTCGGCCATACCCGCCTCGGCACGGTCACCGGCCCGCTGCATGTCACCACCGGGCGTGGCCGCCTCGACGGGATGCTGGCGGCCATGCGGTCGCGAGGCCTGACGCTTGAATCGCGCTATATACGCTCGGGTGAGTTCCGCGAGGATGCCGCCTATTCGGTGGCGCGCAGCCTGTTGGAACAGCCGGCGCGGCCAACGGCGCTCTATGTCGCGAGCGGTCTGATGGCGCTCGGCGTGATGCGGGCAGTGGCGGATCTCGGGCTGCGCTGTCCGGGCGACATCTCCATCGCTTCCACCGATACCATCCCTGGCATCGGAGGCTTGCGTCCGCGCTTGACGCGCACCGAGCATCCGCTTGTCGACATGACCAACGAGGCGGTCCGGCTTCTCGTCGATCAGATCAGGCGTGGCGGTCCTGCCGAACCGCGCAACGTCGTCTTCCAGCCTTCACTGGTGGTCGGCGACAGCTGCGCGCCGGTCGTGGCGCAAACCGTGGCGTCGCCGCCCAGCTCCGACCCAATGACCCCCGCGCCTTGATCCGATCGAGGCTTGCGTTTTCGGGCGGCGCCCATCCCTCGTCTCGACAGCGGAAAGTCCGCAAGGGCCTCAGCCCGCCTGCGGGGCCGTTCGGGCCTGCACGGGCAGCCGGCGTTCGAACTCCCACAAAAGGACCGGGCAGGCTAGAAGAGCCGCCGAGCCGAGGCCGAGCGCCGCGCCGGCGCTGCCCGTCCAAAGCGAAAGCTTGCCGCCGAACCAAGGCGCGATCAGCATCGTGGCGTAGTAGACCGTGTAGAAG
>NZ_RZRY01000215.1:0-9079 GCF_003998035.1 Mesorhizobium sp. M2A.F.Ca.ET.039.01.1.1
GTCGCGGCCACCATGACCAGCGCGCCGAGGATCGCGGTGAACCGCAGCGGCAGCGACGCGGCCGAAATGACAACAGGCACGGAAAGCAGCACCGAGAACGGGTTGGTCAGGCCTCCGGTCATGTAAAGCAAACCGCTGAGCTGCAGGCCGTCGAAGGTCAAGATGGCGAAGGCCGAGAGCGGGGTGAGCCGATGCGCGGCCGGATAGCGGAAGGTGAGCCACAGATTCATCCACGCCGACAAGGCGATGAGCGCGAAGCACATCGAGACCGGCAGCGGGAATTTCAGCCCATAGGCGACGACCAGCACGGTCAGGCTCTGGCCGACGATGGCCAGCCAGCGCAGGCGGACCAGCGTGTTGAGCCGCAACCGCTGGCTTGGCTGGGAATCAGGCGCGCGCAGGATGTTGATCATCGACTTACGATTATAACCGCGGGAGAGTAAGCGCTAGTAGTGCTGTAAAAGGCGCCTTGCGCGATTCGCATTAGCCGAGGCCCTTCGCGATTTCGTCATCCACGGGCGGAGCGACGCGAAGCGGAGCGCAGACCCGAGGATGACGACGTGATGGGCTTTTGCGCCAATCGCCAATGCATGCGGTCCGTCAACGCAAGCGGCCTGTCAAAGATCGTCCCGCCCACGATCACGTTCCACGCGGCTTGGCGCGGCTGGTGGCGGCGGCCAGCAGCGGGTTTTCCGGCCAGACATGCTTTGGGTAGCGGCCGCGCATGTCGGTGCGCACATCCGCCCAGGAGCCCCGCCAGAAGCCGGGCAAGTCCCGCGTCGTCTGGATCGGGCGATGCGCCGGCGACAGAAGCTCCAGCGTCAGCGGCACGGTGCCGTTGGCGATTGAAGGATGCCGGTCGAGGCCGAAGAGTTCCTGCACGCGGATCGCCAGCACCGGCCATTCGCCGTCATAGCGGATGGGAACATGGCTGCCGGACGGCGCGTCGAAATGGGTCGGCGCCAGCGCGTCGACCTTGCGCTGCAGGTCATGAGGGACAAGCGCCATGAGCGCCGACGACAAAGTCGCCGGCTTGATGGCCGCGAAGGACGCGTCGCCGGAAAGAAACGGCAGGAGCCAGTCGTCGAGGCGCTCGACAAGCGCTTCATCCGAAACGTCTGGCCAGGGCGCGCCGAGGCCGCGATGCAGCCAGCCGAGCCGCCGGCGGAGCGCTTCCGCCTCCTTGCCCCAATCGAGCAGCGACAGGCCGTGCTCTCTCAGCGCGTCGAGGATGGCGCGGTCGGCATCGGCGCCGGACGGCGCCGGCAGCATGCGTTCGGACAACGTGATGGCGCCGAGCCTGGCGGTCTCGCGCATACGCACGGCGAGGCGCTCGCGGTCGAAGCTCGTCTCGCGCTTCGTTACGAAGCGATGGGCAAGAGCGGCGCGGATATCGGCTTCGCCGACCGGCGCGGCCGCGGTGATGCGGGCGTTCTGCGCCTTGCCCTGCAAGTCGGCGACGACGAGCCAGGTTTCGTTGGCGAGCGGATCGGCGGCATCGACCATGGCGCCCGAACCGTTGGCGAGCACGAAGCGGCCGCGCTCGCCGCGCGCCCTCGCGACGCGATCCGGCCAGGCATGGATCAAAAGGGGGCCGGCAGAGGCCGCTTCGCCGCCCTGCCCGCCACCGGCCTGCCTGGCCAGACGCTCGGCAAGCTGCCTGGCGGCGTTGGCGCGCGGCGATTTCTCGCCGCGAAACCGGATCAGACGCCGCTCCAGATCGGCGCTGTCGCCGCCCAGCCCGCGCTCGGTCAAAAGCACGGCAAGCGTCGCCGCTTCGAGCGCATGGCCGGTCTTCGCGGCTTCGGCCACCATATGCGCCAGCCGCACCGGCAGCGCCAGCTTGCGCATGGCGGCGCCTGCTTCCGTCAGCCGCCCTGCCTCATCGCTGGCGTGCAGCGCCTTGAGCAGAACCCTAGCCTCGTTGAGCGCCGGCGCCGGCGGCGGATCGAGGAAGGACAGGCTCGACGGATCGGCGACACCGAAGGCGGCGCAGTCGAGCAGCAGGCCCGACAGATCGGCCTCGAGGATTTCCGGCGGCGTGAAGGCGGGAAGCGACGCGGTCTGCTCGGCCCGCCACAGGCGCACCGCCACGCCGGCATGCGTGCGCCCGGCGCGGCCGGCGCGCTGATCGGCCGAGGCCCTGCTGACACGCACCGTCTCCAGCCTGGTCAGGCCGCTTGCCGGCTCATAGCGCGGCAGGCGCGACAGGCCGGAATCGATGACGACGCGCACGCCATCTATGGTGATGGACGTCTCGGCGATCGAGGTCGCCAGCACCACCTTGCGCCGGCCGGATCGCCTGGTCTTGCGCCTTGTTGTCGAGCTGGCCGTAGAGCGGAACGATATCGGTGTCGGCCGCAACGTTGCCCACAAGCCGCTCGGCGGTGCGCTCGATCTCGCGCTGTCCAGGCAGGAAGACCAGCACGCTGCCCTGCTCGGTAGCCAATGCGGAGCGCACGGCCTTGGCCATGGCGTCCTCGACCGCCGTGCCTGCCGGCCGTTCGTCGTAGCGGATCTCGACCGGAAAGGCGCGGCCCTCGCTTTCGATCACCGGCGCTTCGGACAAAAGCTTCGCCACGCGCGCGCCGTCGAGCGTCGCCGACATGACCAGCAGGCGCAGGTCCGGCCGCAACGCGCCCTGCACGTCGAGCGCCAGCGCCAGGCCGAAATCGCCGTCGAGCGAGCGCTCGTGAAATTCGTCGAAGATCACCGCCGAGACCCCCGGCAGCTCCGGATCGTCGAGGATCATGCGGGAGAGCACGCCTTCGGTGACAACCAGGATCTTTGTCCGTGCCGAGGTGCGGTTCTCCATGCGCATGGCGTAGCCGACCGTGCCGCCCGGCTCCTCGCCCAGCAGTTCAGCCATGCGGCGGGCGGCGGCGCGGGCGGCGAGCCGGCGCGGCTCGAGCAGCACGATCCGGCCCTCCCCCAGCCACGGCGCGTCGAGCAGCGCCAGCGGCACCAGCGTCGTCTTGCCGGCGCCGGGCGGCGCCACCAGCACGGCGCTGTTCCGCTGGGAGAGCGCTTCGCCAAGTGCCGGCAGCACGGCTGTGACCGGAAGCTCCGGCAAGGGTTTCGTCATCATGTCGCCCGCATATCAGCGGTCGCGGTCGCCATGCAACGTATGCGCTCAGAGCCTGGTGCGCGAAAACGGGTTCCAGCGCACGGTGCCGAGCCGGACTTCTTCGCGCACCATGGTCAGCAGGCCGGATGCGCCGACCACCGCCAGGCCGACCAGCGACAGCCAGTCGGGATATTCCTGGAAGAACAGCGCGCCGAGGATGACCGCCCAGACGATCTGCGAATAATGCGTCGGCGCGATGCGGTTCGCGGGCGCGTATTTGACTGCGAGCAATTGCAGCTGCTGCCCGCGGGCGGTGAAGAGGCCCGCCATCATCAGCCAGACCAGCTGCCCGAGATTGGGTAGCGCGAACGAGGTGGCGGCCGCGCCGACGCCGTTGAAGACAAGGCCGTAGCCGACCAGCGCGCCGAGGATCGTCGTGCGCTTTTCCTGCTGGGCGAGCGAGCGCATCAGGATGACGCTGATGGCGGCGAGGAAGGCGTTGGCGAAGGCGGCGAGATGGCCGAGATGAAATCCGCGAAAACCCGGCCGCACCACCAGCATCACGCCGGCAAAGCCGGCGACCACGGCGAGCCACCGCCAGGGACCGACCTTCTCCTTGAGGATGACTGTCGACAGGATGGTGACCAGCAACGGCGCAAGGAAGATCAGCGCGTAGACTTCCGCCAGCGGAATAGTGGTGAAGGCAAAGACGCCGAGCACGCCAGAGACGATGCCGGCCAGAGCGCGCGCTTGCACCGCCCATGGCCTTTTGGTGCGCCAGAAATCGCGCCAGCGCTCGTCCCCGGGCTTGGTGAAGAACAGGAAGCAGCCGGCAAACAGGGTCGAGAAGAAGCCGATCTCGAAGACGGTGAACTGCCCGCCCAGGCTCTTGATGACGGCGTCGCTGAACGAATAGCTTGCATAGGCGATCAGGGCGAGCAGAATCCCGTTCGGCATGTCATTTCCGGGAGAGAAGACGTGAAGATACTGGCGCTGGGCGCCCATCCCGACGACATCGAGATATTCATGTTCGGTACGCTGGCCGCCTATGCCGCGCAAGGCGCAGAGCTCAATTTTGCGATAGCCACTGATGGTGCCAGGGGCGGTACGGGCGACCCGGCGGCGCTCGCCCGCTTGCGGCGCAAGGAAGCGGCCAAGGCGGCAGGGCTGCTCGGCGTCGAGCCGCGCTTCCTCGACTTTCCCGACGGCGAACTCGTCGCCGATGCCGCGTTCATTGCGGCGCTGAAGGCGCTGATCGGCGAGGTGAAGCCCGACCTCGCGATCACCCATGCGCCCTATGACTATCACGGCGACCACCGCGCGCTGTCCGACGGCGTGCGCATCGCGGCGTCCTTCGCGGTGCCGGTGCTGCATGCCGACACGCTCGGCGGCACCGGTTTTTCACCGACGCATTATGTCGAGATCTCGCAGCATTGGGAGATCAAGGCTGAAGCGATCCGCGCGCACCAGTCGCAAGGCCCGGAGCATTATGTGCACCGGGCGCGCCTCCAGAACGAGTTTCGCGCCGGCCAGTGCAACGGCGCCTCCGGCGCGCTGGCGGAAGCTTTCCGCTTCGAGCCTATTTTCCCCTTCGCTGACATACGCGCGCTGCTGCCGCCGGCGCCGGCGATCCGGCCGGTGATGGCAAGCCCCAGCCCTGCCACCGGGGCCAGATGACCGCGGCCGAAACAGGTCCGGTGATCATTTCCCAACGATTTCAATGACGCGCTTTGGCATGCTGCGGCGCAGCAACGAATTCGCTTGCGTTGTTTAGTAAAAAGAGCATCACTAAACAAATTACTAAACATCGGCAGCGCATCGCGCTTCGTGGCGACGCATAGCGCGCGCCTGTTTAGGCCCTCGGAGGAGCGAGGGTTGAGGGGCTCTTGAAACCGTCATCCGGACGCGTTTCGCAAATGGGAGGTAAGGCATGAAATCGACCTTGAAACTGGCGTTGGGACTGGCCTCGGCGATGTTTGCGTCGACAGCCGTCTCGAACGTCGCGCATGCGGAAGACCTGACGCTGTGCTGGGCGGCCTGGGATCCGGCCAACGCGCTTGTGGAACTGTCCAAGGACTTCACCAAGGAAACCGGCATCGGCATGAAGTTCGAGTTCGTGCCGTGGACGAACTACGCCGACCGTTTCCTGAACGAGCTCAACTCGCACGGCAAGCTCTGCGACCTGATCATCGGCGACAGCCAGTGGATCGGCGGCGCCGCGGAGAACGGCCACTACGTCAAGCTGAACGACTTCTTCGACAAGGAGAAGATCAGCATGGACGACTTCGTGCCGGCAACCGTTGTCGGCTATTCCGAATGGCCGAAGAACACGCCGAACTACTGGGCGCTGCCGGCGATGGGCGACGTCGTCGGCTGGACGTATCGCAAGGACTGGTTCTCCAAGCCCGAGCTGCAGAAGGAATTCAAGGAGAAGTATGGCTGGGACCTGGCCGCGCCGACCACCTTCGACCAGCTGAAGCAGATCGCGGAGTTCTTCCAGAAGCGTCAGATCGACGGCAAGACCGTCTATGGCGCCTCGATCTACACCGAGCGCGGCTCGGAAGGCATCACCATGGGCGCCATGGATGTGCTCTACAGCTACGGCTTCCAGTATGAAAACCCGAAGAAGCCCTATGAGATGGAAGGCTTCGTCAACTCCGAGAAATCGGTGAAGGGGCTGGAGTTCTATAAGGCGCTCTATGACTGCTGCACGCCGCCCGGCGCCTCCAACAGCTACATGGGCGAAGGCGTCGACGCCTTCAAATCCGGACAGGTGGCGATGCATATGAACTTCGCCTTCACCTGGCCCGGCCTGCAGAAGGACGAGAATGTCGGCGGCGACAAGATCGGCTACTTCGTCAATCCGAAGGGACCCGACGGCGATCAGTTCGCGCAGCTCGGCGGCCAGGGCATTTCGGTGGTGTCCTACTCCGACAAGCAGGAATCGGCGCTGAAATACATCAAGTGGTTCGCCAACAAGGACGTGCAGGCCAAGTGGTGGTCACTCGGCGGCTATTCCTGCCTGAACTCCGTGGTGAAGGACCCGAAGTTCCCCTCCAGCCAGCCCTATGCGCAGGCCTTCCTCGACTCGATGGCCATCGTGAAGGACTTCTGGGCCGAACCGAGCTACGCGCCGCTGCTGCAGGCCTCGCAGAAGCGCTTCCATGACTATGTCGTGGCCGGCCAGGGCTCGGCCAAGGACGCGCTCGACGGCCTGGTCAAGGACTGGACGCAGGTCTTCCAGGACGACGGCAAGATGTAAGGCTCCTCCCGAGCTTGATCGAGGCGTCCCGTGCCGCCCTTGGCACGGGACGCAGTTCAGATAAATTCCATAGCCGAGACTGACCCGTGACCGAAGCAGGACTTACCATGCTCAATCGGACTGCGGACAACGTTGCCCGGGCGACCCCGGAGCCGTTGGCCAAGAGGATCCGGGGCATCAGCGACAAGGGCCTCGCCTGGCTGTTCATCTCGCCGACGATCCTTCTGTTGCTTGCCATCAACATCTTCCCGCTGTTCTGGGCGATCTATCTGTCGTTCACCAACTACCGCGCCAACCGCCCCAACGAAGTGGTGAAGAACCTCGGGCTCGCCAATTACCAGCGCATCCTCGGCGACCACGACATCTGGATCGCCATGCAGACGACGGCGCATTTCGTGTTCTGGACGATCCTGCTGCAGACGGTGATCGGCTTCACGCTGGCCTGGCTGATCGACCGCAAGTTCCGCGGCCATGCCTTCTGGACCACAATCATCCTGGTGCCGATGATGCTGTCGCCGGCGGTGGTCGGCAATTTCTGGCGCTTCCTCTACGAGCCGCAGATCGGGCTGTTCTCCTATGTCATCTCCTTCGTCACCGGCATTCCGCCGACGAATGTGCAGATGCTGTCCAATGTCGAGCTGGCGCCGTGGGCGATCATCATCGTCGACACCTGGATGTGGACGCCCTACGTGATGCTGATCTGCCTCGCCGGCCTGCGCTCCATCCCCGAATACATCTATGAGGCGGCCGAGGTCGACCGCGCCTCCAACTGGCGGCAGTTCTGGTCGATCACGCTGCCGATGGCGCTGCCCTTCATCATGCTGGCGGTGCTGTTCCGCGGCATCGAGAACTTCAAGATGTTCGACATGGTCAACCTCTTGACCGGCGGCGGACCCGGCTCGACCACCGAGGTCGCCTCGATCACGCTGAAGCGGCAGGCCTTCGAAAGCTGGCGCACCGGCTATTCCTCGGCGTTCGCCATCATCCTGTTCGTCGCGGTGTTCGGGCTGGCCAACATCTACGTCAAGGCGCTCAACAAGGTGAAGCAGAGATGAGCCTGACCACCGCCCATTCCGTCGTAGCACCCTCGTCGAACGCGAAGCTGATCGCCGGCACGATCATCATAGCCTATGCGCTGATCTCGATCGTGCCGCTGTTGTGGATCTTCGCCACCAGCTTCAAGACGCCGCCGGACTCGATCGCCTATCCGCCTAAGATCGTCTTCCAGCCGAGCATCGAAGGCTATTGCAACCTGTTCACCACCCGCACACGGCAGACGCCGGAATACATCAACTCGCTCGGACCGGCGACCGGTTTCTGCGACGAGACCGTGCGCAAGCGCAACATGGTGATCGCCGGGCCGTCGAACTTCCTGCCGCGCTTCGTCAACTCGCTGATCATCGCCTTCGGCTCGACCTTCTGCGCGGTGTTTTTGGGCACGCTCTCGGCCTATGGCTTCTCACGCTTCAAGGTGCCTCTGGCCGACGACCTTCTGTTCTTCATCCTGTCGACGCGCTTCATGCCGCCGATCGCGGTGGCGATCCCGATCTACCTGATGTATCGCGAGCTCGGCCTCTCCGACACCGCGCTCGGCATGATCCTGCTCTACACCGCGGTCAACGTCTCGCTGGCAGTCTGGCTGCTCAAAGGCTTCATCGACGAGATCCCGCGCGAATATGAAGAGGCGGCGATGATCGACGGCTATACGCGGCTGCAGGCCTTCTGGCGCACCGTGCTGCCGCAGGCGACGACCGGGATCGCCGCGACCGCGATCTTCTGCCTGATCTTTGCCTGGAACGAATATGCGTTCGCCGCTCTGCTGACCTCCGGCACGGCGCAGACCGCGCCGCCCTTCATCCCGACCATCATCGGCGAAGGCGGCCAGGACTGGCCGGCGGTGGCGGCCGGCACAACTATCTTCCTGGTGCCGATCCTCGTCTTCACCATCCTGCTCCGCAAGCAACTCTTGCGCGGCATCACCTTCGGCGCGGTGCGCAAATGAGCACGATCCAGACCGCAAAACGCAAATCGCGCTGGCCCGTCTGGGCAAGGCGCGGGCTGATGGAGAACATCGCCACGGCGATCATCGCGATCGGCTTCCTGATGCTGTTCCAGCCCTTCGCGCTGTCGCTCTACACCTATTCCTTCATCACCATGCTCGCCGGTACGGTGATGTTCATCATCGTCTCGAAATTCCCGGAATAGAGATGGCCGAGATTCGTGTTCAGAACCTGAGGAAAGCCTTCGGCGCATTCGTCGCCGTGCAGGATTCCAATTTCGTCGTCGAGGACGGCGAGTTCTTCGTCATGCTCGGACCGTCCGGCTGCGGCAAGACGACAACGCTGCGCATGATCGCCGGCCTCGAACTGCCGACCGGCGGCAAGATCCTGCTCGGCGGCGAGGATGTCACAATGCGCCGGGCGCGCGAGCGCGACATCGCCTTCGTCTTCCAGCTCTTCGCGCTCTACCCGCATATGAACGTGCGCAAGAATATCGGCTTTCCGCTGCTGGCGCAGGGCATGCCGGCAGCCGAAATCCGCAGCCGCGTCGAGGAGACCGCGAAGCTGCTGCGCATCGATCACCTGCTCGACAAATCCGTCTCCGGTCTTGCCGGCGGCGACCGCCAGCGCGTCGCGCTCGGCCGCGCCATCGTGCGGCGGCCGAAATGTTTTCTCATGGACGAGCCGCTGGGGACCCTCGACACCGAGTTCCGCGATCTGATGGTGCATGAGCTGCGCGAGCTGCACAAC
>NZ_RZRY01000216.1:0-9077 GCF_003998035.1 Mesorhizobium sp. M2A.F.Ca.ET.039.01.1.1
GTCGGCAGCTTCTTCGACGGCGTCATCGGCAACCTCGGCGCGGCCAGCGGCTACATCCAGCCGGTCAAGGATGCCGCCGGCGACGTGCCCGGCTGGGTCTGGATGCTGGCGATAGCCGGCGTGGCCGGTGGGCTCTTCCTCGTCGCGAGCCATGGCGAAAAGAAGAGCATCGAAGCGTTCCAGACCGGGGCGCGACGCTGATGGGCGGCGGCGGCAACAATCCCGATTTCTGGGCCGACCTGGCGCTCGATGTCCTGTGCAGCCGCAAGTCCGTCCTGGCCGCGATCTTCGGTATCGGCCTGCTCGTAGGCTTTGCCGCGGGACGGCTGCTATGAGCCTCATCATCACGCTCATCGCCGGCCGGCTTGGCGTCGGCCGTTTCGCGGCCGGCGCGATCGCTTGGGCAGTCATTGCCATCATCGTCGGCGGCGCATCTGCCGGCGGCTATCACCTCATCAAGCAAGGCGGCGCCGACGAGCTGCGCGCCAGGATCGAAAAGGAAAATCAGGATGCGATTCGCAAGGGCATTGAGGCCAGCCGCTCTCTTGACGACTGCATTGCTGCTGGCGGGGTGTGGGACTTCCGGCGTGGACGGTGTTCCAGCCCTGCGCTTGGCCATCGGTAACAGCCTTGCGGGAGCCGAAGGCAAGACGGCCGACGATCAGAACAAGATCGATCGCACGATGGCCTCCGGCTGCGCCGTGAAGTTCTACACGCCGGCCGAATGCGACCGGCACACCAAGGCAAGCGCCAGGCGCCGCGCCGAACTGAAATCCTAGCAGTGCATTGGGCGGGAAAATGTCGGCAACCAGCGTCGAGCGCACGCTCGGAATCCTATTGGGGAAGCTTGAGGCGATCGAAGATCGGCTTGAGCGGGCCGACGAGAGCCGGGCCAGCATTCACAGGCGGCTCGACGAAGTCGTCATGCGCACCACGCATCTCGAAGCGGACGTCTCTTCCGTCAAGAACAAGACGGAAGCCATCCAGTCCGTCACCGACGACGTCGTGACGCTGCGCAGCCAGGCGCAGGGCGCCGGCACGCTCGGCCGCTGGCTGATCCGGATCGGCATCGGCGTGGTGACCGCCGCCGGCTGGCTGATCGGCGCCTACACGTACCTGACCGGCAAGCCGCCGCCATAACCATCCGCGCCCGGCGGATCCGGGCAATCTCACGAAAGGACAGTCCAATGACCAGAATGCGCGCCAAGATGCGCATCACCGCCGTCACGCCCTATCCGGCCGAAGGCGACCCAAGCCAGGAAACCCTGCAATTCTACGCCGTAGCCAAGGATGGCCCGTATCCGTCCGACGGCAGCGACGAGGACAACAGCTACGCCAAGTTCTCACCGTCGGGCGAGCTGAAGCTGACGGTCGCCAATCCGGCGCTGATCGGAAAATACAAGCAGGGCGACACGTTCTACGTCGACTTCACGCCGATCGGCTGACATTCCCTGCCTTGCGCGAGCCCGTGCGTCTCCGGATGCGCGGGCTTTTTGCTGTCCGGCGCTTACCGTGGCCGGGCGTTTCGTGCAGCAAGACCTGGCGAAGATCGCGCATGTCGACTGGCTTGCCGCAAGTCGGGCAGGCATAGAAATGCCTGCGTTCATCGCTGATGTCACCGTCGGCGCTCTTGCCGGTGATCGCCGGCCCTACGGTGAAATCTCGTACCATAACCATTCCCACATACAATTTTGCTAAAATGCCCGGAACCGGATCGCTGCACGTGGCTTGAATCGCGGTTGTTGGGATGTGTTCATGCGTAACGCCGTCGAGCGTCTGAAGTTCATCAAGCCGATGGAGCCGGAGCGGTTCGACATCCCGCCGGCGGGCGCCGAGTGGAGCCACGAAATCAAGTTCGACGGCTACCGGACACAGGTGATCAAGGATGCCGACGGCATCCGCCTCTACACCAAGAGCGGCATCGACTGGACGGCAAAATACCGGCCGCTCGCCGCTGAAGCCGATAAGCTGAACGGCGAAAGCTTCATCGTCGAGGGCGAGACGATCGTGCTCAATGATAAGGGCCTGTCGGACTTCCATGCGCTCCGCTCGGCCATCACGCGCCGGCCGCAGGATCTCTATCTCGTCGCCTTCGACCTTCTCCACCTCAACGGCCACGACTTGCGCAGAATGGCGCTGCGCGACCGCAGGGAAGTCCTGCAGGCGATGATCCCGGCCGGCTTGCACATCCAGTTCAGCGAAGCGCTCCCCGGCAGTGGCGACGCTGCCTATCATCTGGCCTGCAACTCCAATCTCGAAGGCATAGTCTCGAAGCTGCTGGACAGCGTTTACAGCAGCGGCCCGACCTCGGCCTGGCGCAAGATCAAATGCTTCGACGAGAAGGTGATGGACATCATTGGCGTGCAGCGCGAGCGCGGCAAGCCGGCCATGGTGCTGATGGCTGACAAGGGCCGTTACATGGGCGGCGCCTTTGTCACCTTCAGGGCCGACAAGCGCCAGGCGCTATGGGACCGGGTACAAGGCAAAATCGGCGCGCCGCCGCCCAAGGGGCTCAAGAAGGAAAAGGCGGAGTGGCTGAAGCCTGGCCTTTCGGGCAGAGTGCGGTTCCTGAAGGGCGAGGAGCAGCTTCGCCACGCAATGCTGAAAGACTTCTGGGAGGATGAAAATGGCCGTGGCTAAGAAGGACCAGGAGCGCGTCACCTATGCGTGGATGTACGGCCAGCAGGCGCGCAAGGATGGCAAGGAACGGACCGTACCGGACTATTGGGCCGAGCATGCCGAAGCGTGGCTGCAGGGGTTCAACGGCGTGCCCTTGGGGAGGGAACCGAAGCCGGTGAGCGACCAGTTGGAAGCCGAACTCGACGACAGCGCAGTGTCGAAGCGGGGATAGCTTACCAGGGCTTCGGCCGGCCGGCCCGGATCATCGCCCGCGCGATCGCCAGCTCGGCTTCAACCTTCGCGTTTTCCTTTTGCGTCATGTTGTCGGCCGCGATCAGGCGCCGGAGCGCACGCTTGGCCTCCTCGCGGTTCCAGCCTGTCTCGATCATGCAATCAATGATCGCCTGAAAACCCGGCTCCATCGCCTCCTGGCAGTCGATCTCGCGGTCGGGATAGTCGCTAGTGCGTCGCGGCTTGCTGATCAAAGGTAGGCCTCCCCGTCGCCGCGGTGCTCGTAGCAAAACCAGCGCGACGGCCTCTTCGGCTTGGCAAAGCCCCATCCGGCATCCTTGCCGCATCCGGCGTGTTCACAGAAATGCCCGAGCGGGCCTCGGGGGCGTTGCACAATCGTCTCTCCAGGCCGCGTCGGTTCGTCGCTCATGGCGAAAAGATTCCACAGACCGGCTTGACGATCAAGGAATTTGTTCCTTTTCTGTTCTCATGCCCGAGACCTACAGCCCGAAGTACCGCGACTATCCGCTGTCGAACCTGATCGACACGCTGCGCATGGTCCGCGTGACCTGCCGCTATTGCAAGCGGCAGCACAACTATCAGCCTTCGGACCTGATCCAGATCTTCGGCGACGTCGACGTGGATTCGCTCGCCAAGAGGATGACCTGCGAGGACGGCGGACGGGCTCACGGACGGCTGGATGTCGTGGCGTTCGTGCCAACCGGCCGAGAAGCTGTCGGTCTGCGTATCCGCCGCCTGGTGGCGATCAAGGTCAATCGCGTTCCTGTCTGGCGCGAGGATCCTGCGCCGTGACATTGAAACTTCCCGAAATCACCTATCCGCTGGCGATCGACACGATCGGCAAGATGCTGGCGCTTGGATACCGAATGAGCGTTCATTGCCACAACACGGGCTGCGGTCAGCATAGTACCGTCGACATGACCGAGCTGTGTGGCCGTCTTGGCGTCGACCACTCCTGCATGGCGGCCGACCTCGCTCCGCATTTTCGCTGCACCAGATGCCGCCAGGCCGGCCGCGATGACAAGCGCATCGGCTTCATCCAACACACACCGACGCCACAGCTCTAGACATGGCTGCCGTGGAGGGAACATTGACCATGGCTTGCCTGACGTCCGCATTGGAGAAGCTGCTGACCGACAGTCCTGGCCCTGTGTAAATCAATGCCGGTGTGGCCGCGTTACGGGCCGCCGGCGCGCAGGAACCAGCGGACGAACTTCAATCGATCGTGGGAACGTATGCGGCCGAACGATACCGCCCGATCCGCTTCGACCGTTTTACAGATGCCCGGTAACCTATTGATTTGGTTTGGGCCGATTTTGCTCTGTTTTGCCGGCAAGCGGTTGGAATCCCGACGAAAGCCCTAGCTTCCCAAGCTGACCGTCGCCAAGTACACTTTTGTCGCGGGGCAGGCGGGACTTGATCAACAACAAACCTAAAAAACATCACTACATCCCGGTGTTCTATCTCAGAAGGTGGGCCGGGCCGGACGGACGCCTGTGTGAGTTCAGCAGGCCGTACGGACATGTAGTGAAGCCGCGGATGACACATCCGGCGGGAACTGCCTACCAGGAGAATCTATATTCTTTGCGGGGTTTCGAGCCTCACCTCGCGCAACAAATCGAAGAGCGCTTCTTTCATTTTACGGACTCGCTAGCAGCCGAGGCGCTAGATCGGCTTGTCACCAAAGGTGTCGCGGGAGAATGGCCTGGAGAGTTGCGATCCGCTTGGTCCCGTTTCATTATTTCCCTGCTTTTGAGAACGCCACCCGATATCGAAGCGTTGCGGGCACAATGGAAGCACACCTTCGCGGACGCAAGCGAAGAAGGCGAGCAAGAATACTCGAAAAACAGGCGGGAGACTGACCCACCGACATTTAGTGAGTACCTAGCAACGATGCCGTTGGCCACCGTGGAAGGTTACCTCTTTCAAACCTACCTGCCGATCGTAGATAACCAACGGGTGGGTGCGACAATCAACCAAATGCAGTGGGCCATTGCCGACACGCGCGATGCAAAATTTGAACTTTTAACATCTGACCGGCCGGTCATACGAACGGGGTTGAATTACCAGTTCGCCCACATCGCCTTGCCGATCGGACCGCACCAGCTCTTCGCCGCCTTCAGAAACGATGAAACCTTCGCACGGTTCAAACAGATACCGGTAAATCAGTTAGTCGCCGACATAAACGCCAGGGTGGTAAGCCATGCAACTCACTTGGTATTCGGTCGCTCTGACAGTCAATTGAGGTTTGTAAGCAACAGGCTGGGGTCGGCACCCTCACCTGTCATTTTGCGGCCCCGATCCAATCCGGGTCATCTCGATCAAGTAGATTGATTTCCCCGAGCGCATCTCTCGCGCGCAACCGCCCGTGAGAACGGAAGGTGATTCCTTGTACGGATTTTGTACGGAAAACGCCTGCAAGTTGGCGTTTTGTACCGCATTTCCCTGCACGCAAATGCAAGCGAGAACAAACCGGGTTCCCCGCAACTATTGATTTTCATTGGGAAAATTGGCGCACCCGGCAGAATTCGAATCTGCGACCTCTGCCTTCGGAGGGCAGCGCTCTATCCAGCTGAGCTACGGGTGCTTCCCGGGGGACCGGAAAACGAACCGGCCGGTGAGCCGGCCAGCCACGGCTTCTTAGCGGAAGCGGCGTCGGGCTTCAACGGGCAATTGGCGATTGTGCGGGGGTGGGTGATTGTCTGGCCGATAGGTTGTCAGATAGGGCGCTCCCCTCTCCGTCTCGGGCTTCGCCCGAGCCACCTCTCCCCACTGCGTGGGGCGAGGAACTGGCCTAACCCTCCACCCCCACCTTCGCCGTCTTCCGCCGCACCGCCCGCGTCGCGCGTTTCACCTTCTTCGCCGCGGTCAGCTCGTGCATGGCGTCGAGCTGCATCTGCTGCATTTCGGCCAGGCGCTGCCATTGGCGCGAGATGAGGTAGTCGAGCTTTTCGTGCAGGTGGCGCACTTCCAGCTCGGCCTTCAGGTTCACCCGGTAATCGTTGAAGGAGCGCAGCCGGTCTTTGGCTTCCTGGCGCTTCTGGCTCATCATGATCACCGGCGCCTGAATGGCGGCGATGCAGGACAACACCAGGTTGAGCAGGATGAACGGGTAGGGGTCGAAGGCGCTGGTCGCGCCGGCGACCAGGTTGATGCCGATCCACAGCAAAAGCACCGCCGCGAAAGAGATCAGGAACCACCAGCTGCCGCCGAACTCGGCCATGGTGTCGGAAACGCGGTCGGGGAAGGAGCGGTGCTCCTCATATTCCTCTTCCGAGTTCTCAGAGATCGTGTCCTGCTTGGCGATCGATTCCACCACCTGGCGGTCGAGCTCGGAGAATTCGCCGTGCTCCTGCTGCAGCAGTTCCTCCATGTAGCGCATGCGGTAGCGGCCGAGCTCCTCGCGGCTGATGCGGGCGCCGCGCGGCAGGTCGGGATGGTCGGAGCGGATGCGGTCGGCGAGGCTGGGCCTCAGATCGTCGATGCGCACCAGGTCGCGCTTGCGGAATTTGCGCCCCGAGATCGCCGAGGGTTTCTTCTTGGGCTTGATCCGGGAGGTGCCCGGAACATGCGGTTCGGCCTGCGGCTCGGAATCCGGCACCTCCGGCGCTTCGAGGATCTCGTCGGCGGCTGCCTGCGCATCCTCCGGCACGGTCTCCGCCTCGAGATACTCGCCGGCGACGTCGTTCTCGTCGTCGGCCTGGATTTGCGCGGATGCCTTCGGGTCGCCTGCCATGGTCGCTGCTCCTGTTCGAGGCTTTGCGGGTACGATACGCCAAGCCGGCGCGGCATATCCATGGTCAGTGTGAAGAGTGTGTGACCGAACAAGTTCTTGTGATGGGGGGCGGGCTGTTGAGGCAATCGCATAGGTCGGCGCAGCCCCTCATCCGGCCGCTACGCGGCCACCTTCTCCCCGCCGGGGAGAAGAGGTGGGCACCGGCGCTGACAATCTCCTCTCCCCTGGGGGAGAGGTCAGCCGAGCGAAGCGGAGGCTGGGTGAGGGGGAGCGCCGCCGGCGATTTCACGCCCCCACTGGCGCAATCGTCTCTGCCGCCTGGCCTTGATCCGCATCAAACTGGCCCCTGTGGCGGGCCTGATAGGCAGACTATATCGAAATCAGGCCTGAGCGTTCAGGCTCCCGCCACTTGGGCGCGCGCGGCGCCCTGCAAAAGAGGGATCGCCACAATGTACAAGAAAATCCTCATCGCCACCGACGGCTCCGAACTCGCCCAGAAGGGCGTCGCCCACGGGCTGGAGCTGGCCAAGGGCCTCGGCGCCACCGTGGCCTTCGTCACCGTCTCCGAGCCGTTCCCGGCGCTGGCCTGGGGCGGCGCCATGGCCGGCTATGTCGCCGCCGACGAGCTGGTCAATTACGAGGAGAGCGCGCGCAAATATGCAAGCGAACTGCTCGGCAAGTGCAAGGCCGAGGCGGATGCGAAGGGGGTCGGCGCGAAGACCCTGCATATCGAGAACCGCACCCCCGCCGAGGCGATCCTCGAGGTGGCCGCCGGCGAGGGCAGCGACATCATCGTCATGGCCTCGCACGGCCGCCGCGGGCTGGGACGGCTGGTGCTGGGCAGCCAGACGGCGGAAGTGGTGTCGCTGACCGAGATTCCGGTGCTGGTGGTTAGATAGGCAACGGCAGCGCGGCCTAAGAAAGAGAAACGCCGCGTTCCTTCGCCCCCCTCTCTGTCCTGCCGGACATCTCCCCCTCAAGGGGGGAGATCAGCCGTCACGACCGCCTTCGCCAATCACAGACGTTTGCAAGACGAGCGCCGTCGCCAAAGCTGCCAATCTCCCCCCAAGTGGGGGAGATGGCCGGCAGGCCAGAGGGGGGCGCTGTCCCGCCGACGTCTAAAATTTTCCCCCGCCGCCTACTGCGTCTGCAGCAGCGGCGCGCCGGGCGAGGCCAGATCCGGCGACGGAAAATCGGACGCCGTCGAACCCGGCGCCGCCGAGGCGGGCGTCGGCTGCTGCGGCGGCAACCCTGGCAACGCCGAGTCCGCCGGTGGAAGCAGCGGCGGCGAGGCCGGCTGCTGGCCGGAATACATCAGCCTGGGCTGGTTTGCATCGGCGATCGCCGGTCCGAGACTCCGCTGGATCAGCGCCTCGACATGGTCGTTGCGCTGGCGCGCGGTGTCGGCGCCCATCACCACCACGATCAGATGCCGCCCGTCGGCATTGTAGGAGGTGACGATGTTGTAGCCGGAAGCCCTTATGTAGCCGGTCTTGATGCCGTCGACGCCGCGCACCCGCCCCAGCATGTCGTTATGGCCGCGCACCAGCCTGCCGCGGAACATGAAGTCGCTTTCGGAGAAATAGTGGAAATGCTGCGGGAAGCGCTTTTCCAGCGCCATGCCCAGCACCGCCATGTCGCGCGCCGTGGTCACCTGGCCGTCGTCAGGCAGGCCGCAGGCGTTGCGGAAATTGGTGCCGCTCATGCCGAGCGAGCGCGCCTTGGCGGTCATCATGGCGGCGAACTGATCCTCCGAGCCGCCGCCCAGATATTCGCCCACCGCCACCGCCACGTCGTTTGCCGACTTCACCACCATGGCGCGGATGGCGGAATCGACGTCGATCGTCTCGCCACGCCTAAAACGCAGTTTTGTCGGCGGCTGCGAGGCGGCGTGGTCGGAAACCGGGATCCGCGTTTCCTTGGTCACCCGGCCGCTCTCCAGCGCCTCGAACAGCATGTAGAGTGTCATCATCTTGGTCAGCGACGCCGGATAGCGCTGCGACCGCGAATTGACCTCGAACAGGGTCTTGCCGGTCAAGGCGTCGACCACGATCGCCGCATATTTCTGCGGCTGCGCCGGCACGGCAAGCACGCTTTCAGGCGGTGCCGCCGTCGTGCAGCCGGCGACCAGCGCGAGCAATGCCAGTACGGCGATGAGTTTCTGGAGGAGAGGGAAGGTAGGGGGCAAGACTGTTCTAAAACTGTTGCTGAGACGCGGCGAAACTAACGTAACCCATATGCCGCGTCCAACTGGTTAACGGACGCAAGAAGGCATTTGCCCAGGTTTTGGGGGGTCGCGCATGCTTTCCTTGCTTTTGGAGGGGCGGCACTGCCCCTCACCTGCCTGCCGGTGTCCAGCGGATAGATGGGTAACACTTTGAACCGGATACATAGGTAACAGTTTTCTCTCCCTATGATGCGGTCGCCGCAGCGCCAAGCGGTCGGCTTGGCGCGGCGCTGCGGCGAACCA
>NZ_RZRY01000217.1:0-9036 GCF_003998035.1 Mesorhizobium sp. M2A.F.Ca.ET.039.01.1.1
ACTCAGTACTCGCTAGTTTCTTCACCATTCACCATTCACCGCCATTTCGCTTCCCGCGGAAAAAGTCCTTGAGGATGAGGGCGGCTTCACTCTCGCCGATCCCCGGATAGATGTCCGGCGCGTGGTGGCAGATGGGCGACGCGAAGAAGCGCGTGCCGTTGACCACCGCGCCGCCTTTCTCGTCGGCGGCGCCGAAATAGAGCCGCCGCAGCCTGGCGAAGGAGATGGCGCCGGCGCACATGGCGCAGGGCTCCAGCGTCACATAAAGGTCGTGGCCGGTGAGGCGCTCGCTGGCGAGCTTCCGGCAGGCCTCGCGAATCACCAGCATCTCAGCATGCGCCGTCGGATCGGCAAGCTCGCGGGTACGGTTGCCGGCTTTCGCGATCACCGTGTTGCCGCTGACGATCACCGCGCCGACCGGCACTTCGCCGCGGCCGGCGGCCGCCTCGGCCTCTTCAAGCGCCAAGGCCATGAAATCCGGTCGTTTCAAGCGGTTTCCATCCCGATTACTCCTCGCCACCCGAGAGTGATCCTGTTATCTAGCGCGAGACCCTGAAAACCGGAATCGGTTTTTGCCGCGCCGCTGGATGCGCAAAATCAAGATGACACTGCCTGCGTTGGGCGTCCGAAAGGGCGTGCGGCGCTGTAGCAGGCAAAGACGAGCAAAGTAATGGACGACGATAAGAAATCTCCACGCGGGTCGCGCAAGGGCGGCTCGAAACCGGCAGGTCCGCGCGGCGGCAAGCCGGCCCACGGCGCCAAGAAGCCGTTCCCAAAACGGGAGCGGCCGATGGCTGCCGAAGGCGAGCGCAACTTCAAGCGCTATGAGCCGCGTGAAACGGGGCCGCGCGAAGCAGGCGCGGAGCGTGGCGACCGGTCGTTCCGCAAAGGTCCGCCGCGTGACGGTAAGCCCTTCGAGAAGCGCGAAGGCCGCAAGTCCTTTGCGCCACGCGGTGACCGGCCGATGAGCGCCGAAGGCGAGCGCCCGGCCCGCGATTTCAAGCGCAGCTACAAGCCGCGTGAAATGGGCGAGGGCGCGGAGCGCGGCGACCGGCCGTTCCGCAAAGGCCCGCCGCGCGACGGCAAGCCCTTCGAGAAGCGCGAAGGCCGCAAGCCCTTTGTGCCACGCGGTGACCGGCCGGTGGCCGCTGAAGGCGAGCGTGGCGAACGCCGTTTCGACAGTCCCAAGCGCGACTTCGGCGAGCGCCCTGCACGCGACTTTGCCGACCGGCCGAAGCGTGACTTCAGCGATCGCCCGCGCGGCGCGGGAAAGCCCGAGGGCGGCTTCAAGCCGCGCCCGCGTCCCTCGGAAGCCGCGCCGGAGGCCGGCGAGCGCATCGCCAAGCGGCTGGCGCGTGCCGGCATCGCCTCACGCCGCGACGCCGAGGAATTGATCGCGGCCGGCCGCGTCAAGGTCAACGGCAAGGTGTTGGACTCGCCGGCCTTTAACGTCAGCGCCACCGACGTCATTCATCTCGACGGCACCGAGATACCACCGATCGAGCGCACGCGCCTGTTCCTGTTCCACAAGCCGGCGGGCGTCGTTACCACCAACCGCGATCCGGAAGGCCGCAAGACCGTCTTCGACGTGCTGCCGTCCGACCTGCCGCGGCTGATGACGATCGGCCGCCTCGACATCAACACCGAAGGCCTGCTGCTGCTCACCAATGACGGCGGCCTGTCGCGCGTGCTCGAACTGCCGGCCACCGGCTGGCTGCGGCGCTACCGCGCGCGCGTCCACGGCAAGGTCGAGGAAAGCGCGCTCGCCGGCTTGCGTGAGGGCATCGCCGTCGACGGCGTCTTCTACGGTTCGATCGAGGCCTCGCTTGACCGCGAGCAGGGCACCAACGCATGGCTGACGCTCGGCCTGCGCGAAGGCAAGAACCGCGAGGTGAAGAACATCCTCGGCGCGCTTGGCCTCGATGTGACGCGGCTGATCCGCATCTCCTATGGCCCCTTCCAGCTGGAAGATCTGCCCGAGGGCCATGTGCTGGAGATCAAGGGCCGGGTGCTGCGCGAGCAACTCGGCGAGCGGCTGATCGAGGAAGCCGGCGCCAATTTCGACGCCGAGATCCAAAAACCGTTTTCCAACAAGCCGGTGCGCGGCGGCGGTCCGCGCCGCGAAGAAGCCGACCGGCCGAAATTCACGCGCGACGGCGACCGTCGGCCGATCGGCGAGGGCGGACTGATCAAGGCGCGCAAGCGCCGCGAGGACAGCCGCGATGAGGCGCTGAGCAAGCTCTCGACCAAACCGGACAGGGCATTTGGGGAGCGCGGTGCGAAGTCCGATCGCGGCGGCTTCGGCGACAAGCCGCGTGGCGGCTTTGGCGACAAGCCCCGTGGCAAGAAATCCCAGCGCGAGCAGCGGCCGATCGAGCCGCCGGGCCAGCGCAAGGCCAATGTCTGGATGGCGCCGGGCGCCCGGCCGATCGGCAAGGGCAGGGCGGAAGCCGACGCCGCCAGGGCCGCCGAGGCGAAGGCACGCAAGGCGCCGTTCAAACCGGGCGGCAAGGGCAAGCCGGGCGCGAAACCGTTCGGCAAGCCCCGTGGCGAGCGCCCCGAAGGCGATGGCGGCAACAGGCCGCGTGGTCCGAAGAGGGGCGGCGATGCGGATCGTCGGCGGTGAGTTCCGCGGGCGTCCGCTGGCGACGCCGAAAAGCAATGCCATTCGCCCCACCACCGACCGCACCCGCGAGGCGGTGTTCAACGTCCTGGCGCATCGCTACGCCGACAAGCTCGAGGGCGGCCGCGTGCTCGACCTCTTCGCCGGCACGGGCGCGCTCGGGCTGGAGGCTTTGTCGCGCGGCGCCGGTTACTGCGTCTTCATCGAGGAATCTACCGAGGGGCGCGGCCTGATCCGCGAGAATGTCGAAGCCTACGGGCTCACCGGCCGCACAAAAATCTTCCGCCGCGACGCCACGCATCTAGGCGAAGCCGGCACGATCTCGCCCTTTGGCCTGATCTTCGCCGATCCGCCCTATGGCAAAGGTCTCGGCGAACGCGCGCTGCGCTCGGCCAAGGACGGCGGCTGGCTTCTGCCCGGCGCGCTCTGCGTCGTCGAGGAGGCGGCATCGGCGGCCTTCGATCCTGGCGCCGGTTTTTCGGTGATGGACGAGCGCAATTACGGCGAAACGGTTATCCGCTTCATCGAGGCCGGCTAGCTTGTGCTAGCCGCGCCTCGAAAATGCCGAACAAATCACTTTGCCTCGCCAGCGAACCTTGCCTATCGTCGCGCAACCGGGACCGGAGAACTTGATGACACCTACGCGGATTGCGCTGCGCACGGCGCTCCTTGTCGGCACGCTGGCAATAGTGGCGTCGGCTCCGGCCCGTGCGGCCGACGATGGTGACGTGAAGGATTTCCTCCTCGACAACGGCATGGAGGTGGTCGTCATCCCGGACCATCGCGCGCCGATCGTCACCCACATGGTCTGGTACAAGATCGGCAGCGCCGACGAGCCCGCTGGCAAATCCGGCATCGCGCATTTCTTCGAGCATCTGATGTTCAAGGCCACGACCAACCACGCCGCCGGCGAATTCGACCGCGCCGTGTCCGAGATCGGCGGCTCCAACAACGCCTTCACCTCCTACGACTACACCGCGTTCCACGAGACGGTGCCGCCCTCGGCGCTGGAACAGATGATGGGCTTCGAGGCCGATCGCATGCGCAACCTGATCCTGACCGACGACGTCATCAAGACCGAGCGCGACGTGATCCTGGAGGAGCGCCGCTCGCGCATCGACAGCAATCCGCAGGCGGTTCTGGACGAGGAGGTCGATGCGACGCTCTGGCAGAACCAGCCCTACCGCATTCCCGTGATCGGCTGGATGCAGGAAATGGAGCAACTGAACCGTCCGGACGCGAAAGCCTTCTACGACAACTACTACCGGCCCAACAACGCGGTGTTGATCGTAGCGGGCGACGTCGAGCCGGATGCCGTCAAGGCGATGGCCGAGCGCACCTATGGCAAGGTCGCGCGCGGTCCGGATCTGCGGCCGCGCATCCGCCCGGTCGAGCCGGAGCAGAACACCAGACGCACGGTGACGCTGACCGACGCGCGCGTCTCGGTGCCGAGCTTTTCGACGCAATGGGTGGTGCCATCCTATCATACGGCCAAGCCCGGCGAGGCGGAGGCGCTGGACCTGCTGGCCGAGATCCTCGGCGGCGGCAACCGCAGCCGGCTGTACCAGGAGCTCGTCGTCAAGCAGGGGATCGCCTCCGACGCGGCGGCCTATTTCCAAGGCACGATGCTCGACGACACCAACTTCACCGTCTATGGCGCGCCGCGCGGCGACGCCAAGCTTGCCGATGTCGAGGCGGCGGTCGATGCCGAGATCGTCCGCATCGTCAAGGACGGCGTGAGCGACGATGAGCTGGAACGGGCCAAGACCCGTTATGTGCGCTCCATGATCTTTGCCCGCGACAAGCAGGACGACATGGCCAACATGTATGGCTCCACGCTTGCCACCGGCGGCAACGTCAAGGACGTTCAGGAATGGCCGGACCGCATCCGCAAGGTCACCGCCGATGAGGTCAAGGCGGTCGCCGCCCGCTACCTGGTGCTCGAGCATTCGACCACCGGCTATCTCTTGCCGCAGCAACAGGCGGGGAATTGATGATGAGCATGGTTTCGGTGCGCCGGCGGTTCTTCCCTTCTCCCCTTGTGGGGTCCGAAGGACGGGGCAAGACCCGTGGCTCGCCCCCGGGTGGTGGCCGAGCGAAGCTCGGTCGGATGAGGGGTGTTCCAGCTTGGCAAGGATGGCGATCTGTCGCCCACCCCTCAACCGTCTCGGCGCTGCGCGCCGATCCACCTTCTCCCACAAGGGGAGAAGGAAAAATGTATCGAGCCGTCGCCACGCTTTGCTTTGCCCTGTTCTTCCTGCTCCTGCCGGCGCTCGCCGCCCGCGCGGAGATGAACATCCAGGAGGTGAAGTCGAAGAAGGGCATCACCGCCTGGCTGGTGGAGGACCATTCGATCCCGCTGATCGCCATCCGCTTCGTGTTCGATGGCGGCAGCGCGCAGGATCCGGCCGGCAAGGAGGGCCTGGTCAACCTGATGACCGGCCTGTTCGACGAAGGCGCAGGCGACCTCGACAGCGACGCCTTCCAGCAGAAGCTCGACGATGCCGGCGCCGAGATGAGTTTCCAGGCCGCGCGCGATGGCACCTACGGCTCAATGCGTATGCTGTCCGACCAGAAGGACGAGGCTTTTGGCCTGCTGAAACTGGCGGTGAACAGCCCGCGTTTCGACCAGGCGCCGATCGACCGTATCCGCGCCCAGGTGCTTTCCGGCATCCTCGCTAATGAGCGCGATCCGAACACGGTGGCGCAGCAGCGCTGGCTGCGCGCCATTTACGGCGAGCATCCCTATTCGCGTTCCGACCAGGGGACGAAGGGCAGCCTGACTAGCATCACCGCGGATGACATCAGGGCCTTCCACAAAGCCAATTTCGCCCGCGGCGGCCTGCATGTGGCGGTGGTCGGCGATATCGACGCCGCGACACTGGGCAAGAAACTGGACGACGTCTTCGGCGATCTGCCTGAAAGGCAGACGCTGGCTCCGGTGTCGGATGTCACGCCAAAGCTGGGGCAGCAACTGGCGGTGAACTACGACTTGCCGCAGACCTCGCTGCAGCTCGCCTGGCCGGGCGTGAAACGCAGCGATCCCAATTTCTTTGCCACCGTCCTGATGAACGAGATCCTGGGCGGCTCGACCTTCACCTCCCGGCTCTTTTCGGAGGTGCGCGAGAAGCGCGGCCTTGCCTATGGCGTCAGTTCCGATCTGGTCGACAACGAGCACTCCCACGCGCTGCTGGTGACGACAGCGACGCGCTCCGACCGCGCCGCCGAAACGCTTTCGATCGTGCGCCAGGTGGTGAAGGATATGGCCGAGAACGGTCCCACCGAGGAAGAGCTCGCGGCGATCAAGAAATACATGATCGGCGCTTACGCCATCAACAATCTGGATTCCTCCGCCTCCATCGCCGCGACGCTGGTCGAGCTGCAGGTCGACAATCTCGGCATCGACTATATGAAGCGCCGCGCCGCGCTCATCAACGCGGTGACGCTGGCCGAAGTCAAGGCGGCGGCGAAGAAGCTTCTGTCGGCCGATCCCGCCGTGATGGTCATCGGCCCGCCGCTGGTGCAGGTGGCGGGAGGCGGCAAGGGATGAGCCCGACCTTCGGGGTGGCTTTCGGCGGCGGCGGCGCGCGCGGTCTCGCGCATATCCACATCATCGAGGCCCTCGACGAGCTTGGCATCAAGCCGGTGGCGATCGCCGGCTCGTCGATCGGCTCCATCATGGGAGCCGGCATGGCGTCGGGCATGACGGGCGCCGATATCCACGGCTATGCCCGATCGATCCTCGGCAGCCGCGCCGAAGTGGCGGCGCGCATGTGGCGCTCGCGGCCGGGCACGATCGCGGAGGCCATGCAGGGCGGCATCCGCGTCGGCCAGTTCAACATCGAGCGCATCTTGAAGGCCTTCCTGCCTGAGCCGATCCCGCGGACCTTCGACGCGCTGAAGATCCCGCTCAAGGTGACGGCGACCGATTATTTCGGTCACAAGCTGGCGGTGCTCGCCGAGGGTGAATTGCATTCCGCGCTCGCCGCTTCGGCTGCCATCCCGGCGGTGTTCCGTCCGGTGGTTCGCAATGGCTGCCTGCTGATCGACGGCGGCATCTACAATCCCGTCCCCTTCGATCTCCTCGAAAAGGATGCCGACATCATCATCGCGATCGACGTGGTCGGCGCGCCGAGCGATGCCGAGCGCAAGCACCCGACCACGGTGGACCTGATGTACGGCGCCTCGCAATTGATGATGCAGTCGATCATCGCCAACAAGCTGCAGCAGTCGAGGCCCGACATCCTGATCCGCCCGAAAGTCTCGAAGTACCGCGTGCTCGATTTCCTGAAGATCGAGGCGCTGATGGCCGAGACGGCGGAGATCAAGGACGAATTGAAGCGCGCCGTCGAGAAGGCCTTGGAGGCGCATGGCGGCAGACAGGGCGAGAAGGCTATCTGAGCGAATCAGCTCCGCCCGATTCACGCTGCCCGTAGCCAACCTCCGTTGTTGGTAGCTCATCGTGCTCGATCGCCGCGCTCACCCCCGAGCCATTGCTGAACAAAGAAAAGCCGCGACTGGTGAACTAACCGCATTCGAGGGGTCAGTTCACCATGTCGCGGCTTTTTGTCCTGTCCGCTAATAGATCAGAATTTGTAATTCAGACCAACGCGAACGGTGTGGAAGGGGACTTTGACGTCGGCACCCACTGGCCCGCCCGTATCGAACGTCTCTTTACCCAGGTCCGTGTAAAGATACTCGGACTTGAGCGACCATTTGTCGGTGAAGGCGTATTCGGCGCCTGCACCAACGGTCCAGCCGACCCTAGTCTTGGAAAAGCTAGGCCCGCCGAGCCCGGATATGTCGAGCTTTTCATGACCGTAGGCCAAGCCGCCAGTGCCATAGACGAGGAAGCGATCGACGGGCGTATAGCCAATGCGAGCACGCACCGTGCCGAACCAATCAACCTTTGTTTCCAGAGAGGGGCCGCCGAGCGATAGCTCGCCTTTGACGTCGGAACCCTGGAAGTCGGCTTCCACGCCGTAGACGAATTGGCCAACCTGCCAGTTGTAACCGGCCTGAATGCCGCCCAGGAAGCCACTCGCGCTGAGGTCGAAGCCACCAGGTCCGCCGTCGGAAGGATCAAGACTAAACGTGCCGAAACCGCCGCCGGCGTTCACGCCGATATATGCGCCGGTCCAGTTATAGGAAGCAGCAACCGGTGCCTCCTGCAAAGCGTCGGCCGCGTAGGCGGTGCCGCTGGCGAGGACGAGAACGGTTGCAAGAAGAAGCTGTTTCACAGGATGGACCCTTTCGTTGCCAAAAACTGCAGAGCTGGAGGGGCTTGACCGCAGGATTTTATGCGATGCGCCCACTACAAACCTCTCGGTCTGCTTCCATGCTCAGTCGGATAATGCCCCCCAGAAGGGCCTATCTGCCACCTAAGCGCCAGTAGCCTTGCCGTCGAACCCGGCAGGTTGTCAATCTTGTCAATTCGAAGGCGCGGGTAATTTTTTCAGGAGATGCGAGAAAGCCACACACGTTCGAGCAGGCTGTCGCCGGTGGCGGCGTTGAAGCGGTCGTTGGCGGCAGCCTAAAAAACGTGCCGTAAGATGCTGCGAGGATCTTGCTCGGTGCTGGAAATCGGAGACGGCACCGGCACCGTCATCGATGCCGCGAAGATAACCGGCGTCGCCGATTATGCTGGCTGCAACGTCGCCGGTTTCCTTTGCCCAAGGTGTCCGCTTCGTCGGGTGGGACGAGGCGCTCGGCGACGAATGCGTGACCGGAACGGATTCGAGAACGGCATCAGGCTGCGGCCCGGAAGATGAGCGAACATTTTGTCGGGAATCTTAGAACGCTGTATGGCAGCCGCCTGGGAAGCTTCTCGTAGCTAGACTACGCACCGAACATCGGGCTGTATCGACTCGGACGTATTTGCAAGCAACGTATTTGCAGAAAACCATGGCATTTGGGGTTTTCATTCACCGCACAGATTCGATCTACGACGACAGCCCCGCTGAGCAGTATCAATTCCCTGGTCAGTATCTGAGCCGTATCGAGGCCTGCGTCGGCGATTGGATCACCTACTACGAGCCCAGCAAGGTAACCGAGACACGCGGGTACTTCGCGATGGCAATGGTCCAGCAGGTCATTCCCGATCCCGCGGCGCCTGACATGTACCTCGCTCTGATTGAACCCGGAACCTACCTCGAATTCGTCAATCCTGTTCCATTCAGTGCGGCCGATGGCCTGGTTGAACGTGGCCTGCTCAATGACGAGGGCAGAATATCCGGCCGTGCCCAATCCGCCGTCCGCCCGCTTAGCCCTGCCGACTTTAACGTTTTGCTTTGTTCATCTCAAAGAAGCTCCCCCAATATTTATAGCCATCTATCTTATAAGTGGCAGCGGAGCCAGCGTCTTTCTGGGGGTCCTTTGCCGATTGGTCGGCTTGGCATCAGTGTTCGCTGGCT
>NZ_RZRY01000218.1:0-9031 GCF_003998035.1 Mesorhizobium sp. M2A.F.Ca.ET.039.01.1.1
CGCCGGGATTGCCGCTGACAAGCTTTACGGGCAGCGGCCGGCTAGCCCGAACCTCAAGCGCCTGCGTCTTGCCGGAGGTCCTGAGCAGCGCGATCGTGTCGCCCTGGCGAGCGGCGCTGATGCTGGAGCCACCCTGGAGCGAGACCGCCGATGCAGAGATTCCGGCCTGGGCGAAGCCCAGCAGCGCGAGCATCAGCAGCGCCATCAGGCCCGCAAAAGCGATCCTGACCGGCAGCAGCTTCGATCTTTCGCATTCAGGTGCCGTCAAGCCGATCTCCAGATACCAGAACCGGCCCTAACCCATGGAATGCCAGAAGGAAAGCCGCAATGGACGGCGCAATCGCACTTCGTCCTTGAACCTTGCGGCTTCCGGTGCCAAATCTGGGGCAGATTCTGGCACTCGGCTTCCTCTGAAGCCAACGCCGGCAAACGGTCAAAAATGGTTACCTATCTCGACGCCTCCACGGCCCCCCTTCGAAACACCGGCCAGATCCGCCTCTATGGCGAGGAAGGTTTTGCCGGCATGCGCAAGGCCTGTGATCTCACCGCGCGCTGCCTTGACGAGCTGGTGCCGATGGTCAAGCCCGGCGTGACGACGGAAACCATCGACCGCTTCGTCTTCGAATTCGGCATGGACCACGGCGCATTGCCGGCGACGCTCAATTATCGCGGCTACACCAAATCGTCCTGCACCTCGATCAATCATGTCGTCTGCCATGGCATTCCCGACAACAAGCCGCTGAAGGATGGCGACATCGTCAACATCGACGTCACCTATATCCTCGACGGCTGGCACGGCGATTCCTCGCGCATGTATCCGGTGGGCACCATTAAGCGCGCCGCCGAGCGCCTGCTCGAAGTGACCTATGAATGCCTGATGCGCGGCATCGCCGCGATCAAGCCCGGCGCCCGCACCGGCGCCATCGGCGCCGCGATCCAGACCTACGCCGAGGCCGAGCGCTGCTCGGTGGTGCGCGATTTCTGCGGCCACGGCGTCGGCCAGCTTTTCCACGACGCGCCGAACATCCTGCATTACGGCACCGTCAATGAAGGCGTCGAGATGCGGCCCGGCATGATCTTCACCGTCGAGCCGATGATCAATCTCGGCCGCCCGCATGTGAAGGTCCTGTCGGACGGCTGGACGGCGGTCACGCGCGACCGCTCGCTGTCGGCGCAATACGAGCACACGATCGGCGTCACCGACGCCGGCTGCGAGATCTTCACGCTGTCGCCGAAAAAGCTCGACCGTCCCGGCCTGCCGGCCTAGGTTTCTTGCCGCTGGCGCTTTAGGCGCTCGCTTGACGTTCGTCCCCGAGAACCGGACCCGTGACTCCTTGGAGTCGCGAAGGGCATCTGGCGCTCGAGGAAGAGCGGCCAGGGCGACTTGCCGCATCATAGCTCCCGCTAGGGCCCTTCCTTCGAGTCGTTCCGGACAGCGACCCGCCGTGATCGTCATGTAGCATTTTTGTTACAGGCGACGTCGAATTGAAGGCAGCTCCAATTACTTCATCCGACCATTGACCTGGATCAACCGAGCATCTCTCCCAGGCTGTCATTGCTGCAGCGCACCGCATTTGAATTCCATGGAGAGATATTATGGTGAGAAACTGGGTTGGGCAGTGGCGGGGGATCGCAGTTGCCGCAGCGCTTGTCGTGGCAGGGATGCAGCAGGCCACGGCGGCGGACATACAATCCGTGACACAGAACGAGCCGCCTGTAGCAGCATCGGGTCCCTGGCAGATTCGCCTGCGCGCCTTGGGCGTGATCACGGACGACAAGGGCAACGTCAACGGAATCCCCGGCTCCGATCTTTCCTATTCGGATACCGTGACGCCGGAATTGGACATTTCCTACTACTTCACCGACAACGTCGCCGCCGAACTCATTCTCGGCACCACCTACGCCAATATCCACGGCGAGGGGACGATCAGCGGGTTGGGCAAGGTCGGCAAGGTCTGGGTGCTCCCGCCGACACTCACGCTGCAATACCACTTTACCGATTTCGGCGCCTTCAAGCCCTATGTCGGCGCCGGCCTGAACTACACGATCTTCTACAATCAGGATGCCGGCAGCGCTGACGCCCTCCATGTCAAGAACACGTTCGGCGGCGCTCTGCAGGTCGGGTTCGATTACATGCTGGATCAGCATTGGGGCGTCAATTTCGACGTCAAGAAGCTCTTTCTGGAGCCGAAATTCGACGTCACGGTCGGCGGCACGAACTTGACGGGCAAGGCCAAGCTCAACCCCTGGCTGATTGGCACAGGCGTCACCTACCGCTTCTGACATGGCGGGACGAAAGCCGGTTGCCGACATTGACTGGCCATGAGGAGGATGCCGTGTTGCACCCTCCTCTCACCTGGGATGCTGGCCCCTCCAAACCATCGCCGTTGGAGCAGGCGCCCACTATGACGGGCCGATGCAGGGATTTCGCGCTCGCGCCGAAAAAACTCGACTGCGTCCGGTCCGTCGGCTTACAGTTTCCTTCTGCCGGGCCTTTCCGGCCAAGGGCGGGCGACCATGGGGGAAACCAGCGACGACGAGCGGGGATTTTTCGCCGAGCTGCCCGTCCGGCGGCCCACCAAGGCCGCACCGATCGAAAAGCCGCACTATCACGGCCATCGCGATCGTCTGCGCGAACGCTTCGCCGCCGGCGGGCCGGACGCCCTCCCTGACTACGAACTGCTCGAGCTGCTGCTGTTCCGGCTGATCCCGCGCGTCGACACCAAGCCGATCGCCAAGGCGCTGATCGCCCGCTTCGGCTCGCTGGCCGAAGTGCTCGGCGCGCCGGCATCGCTGCTCGAGGAAGTCAAAGGCATCGGGCCGACTGTCGCAATCGATCTAAAAGTCATCGCCGCAACCGCGCAACGCATGGCGCGTGGCGAGGTGCGCGGTCGCGAGGTGCTGTCCAACTGGACGCAACTGCTCGACTATTGCCGCTCCGCCATGGCCTTCGAAAGCCGCGAGCAGTTCCGCATTCTGTTCCTCGACAAGAAGAATGGGCTGATCGCCGACGAGGTGCAGCAGACCGGCACCGTCGACCACACGCCCGTCTATCCGCGCGAGGTGGTGAAGCGCGCGCTCGAGCTCTCCGCCAGCGCCGTCATCCTGGTGCACAATCACCCGTCCGGCGATCCGACGCCGTCGCGCGCCGATATCGAGATGACCAAGCAGATCATCGATACGGCGAAGCCCCTCGGCATCGCCGTGCACGACCACATCATCATCGGCCGCAAGGGCAACGCCTCGATGAAAGGCCTGCTGCTGATCTGATCGGCTGCCGGAGATTGCCACGGGCTTGGCCGGCTACCGCAGATCGGGCCATGCGCCTGCCACGACTGGCGCGGCCTGCGGGACAGCGCGCAAAAAGGCTGGATTTGAAAATCGTTCAATTGCGCAAAGACTGATCCCTGCGACGGCTCCGGCGTGGATCAATCTTCTATCCAGGGAAGAGCGCGGCAGCTTCTTTAGAAGATAATTCCGTTGAGGCTCCGCACATCCACTGCTAGCGTTTGAAACGCTTCAATTGGATCACGCCTTTGCAACGCAAACGCCCGACCATTGCCGATGTCGCGCGAGCCGCCGGTGTTTCCATCGGCACGGTCTCGAACTTCATCAATGGCACGGCCGGCCTCAAGGAAGGCACGCGAGAGCGCATAGAGAAGGCGATCGCCGCCCTGATGTACCGGCCGAGCTCGTTTGCGCGCTCCTTGCCCGGCCGTGCCCCGCAGCGGCCGAAGAATCTCGACCATCTGCCCAGGCTCCTGGTCGCCGGACGGGTGAGCGCCGACTTCCTCTGCCGCGTCGAGGTGCTGCCGCATCGCGACGACCGGATCACGGCCAGCCATATCGACAAGGCGCTCGGCGGCCCCGCCGCCAATCTCGCGGTTGCCGCGGCCGGCGTCGGGGCGCCCTACGCGCTCGACGTGGAACTGGCGACGGCGGTCGGCGAGGACGCGGAGAGCGACTGGGCGCTGGGCGAGCTTTCCAAGCTGGGGGTGCACGCCTTGCCCATCCGCAGCACGCCCAACAACCGGCTCTCCCAGGCGATCGTCATTATCGAGCGGAACGGCAGCCGCACCATCATCAGCGAGCCTTTCGAGCTGGGCAAAGTCGACCTCACCGCCAATCTCGACATCCAACCCGAAAAGCGACCCGCCTGCCTTCACATCGAAGGCTTCCATTACGAGACGATGACGGCATCCATCGCGCGCTTCCACCAGGCCGGCTGGAAGGTGAGCCTGCATTCTGCCGGCCTGCCCAGGAGCGCGCGCACGCCTGAAATCTTCGCGCAGATGGTCGGGCAGATCGACCTGACCTTCATCAACGATGTGATGATCAGGGAGATCTACGGATTTCGCACGCGCATGGCGACCATGATCGAAGAGGTTCGCCTCATGCTGTCGCGCATCAAGCCGCGCGGCACGGTCGTGCTCACCCTCGGCGAGTTCGGCGCGGTGGTCTTTCCGGCGACCGGCGGACCGCAGATCGAGGTGCCGGCACTGCCCGTCAACCGGGTGGACGCGACCGGCGCCGGCGACAGCTTCGCCGGCATCTTCCTCAGCTTCTGGCTACATGGCGCGTCGCTGGAAACCGCTGCCCGCTACGCCGCGGTCGGCGCCAGCCTGACGACGACGGTCGAGGGCGCGCAAGGCTACATCGCCGACTTCGCGACACTAAAGGCCACCGCCGCGGCGAGCGCCATGATGGCCAGCTAAATCAATGGCTTACCGGCCCAGGCGGCTGGCAGGCGACGAACAGGCAATATCGGGAGAACATGGGTCATGGCGAAAACGAAAGTCCTTCTGGTCGGCGAGAGCTGGATGAGTTCGGCCACCCACTACAAGGGCTTCGACCAGTTCGGCAGCGTCACCTTCCATCTCGGCGCCACGCCTTTGGTCAACGCCTTGAAAGACAGCGAGTTCGATCTTGCATACATGCCGGCCCAGGAGGCAGTCGAGAAGCTGCCTTTCACCATGGGGGGCCTGTGGCAATACAAGGCGATCGTGCTCTCCGATATCGGCGCCAACTCGCTTTTGCTGCATCCCGATGTCTGGCTGCTCGGCAAGACCGTGCCCAACCGGCTCAAGCTGCTGCGCGACTGGACGCGAGGCGGTGGCGGCCTGGTCATGATCGGCGGCTATTTCAGCTTCCAGGGCATCGACGGCAAGGCCCGCTGGCACCGCACGGCCGTCGAGGACGCGCTGCCGGTGACCTGCCTTCCCTATGACGACCGGCTCGAAATCCCCGAGGGCTTTCGACCTCAAATCACCGGCCCCAGGGATCACCCGATACTTGCCGGCATCGAGGGCGAATGGCCGATCCTGCTCGGCGCCAACGAGGTCGTTGCCCGCGACCGCGACGATGTCGAGATCCTGGCGCGGCTGCCGCAGGATCAGGGCGGCCATCCGCTGCTGGTTACCGGGCGCCATGGCGAGGGGCGCACCCTGGTCTGGACGTCCGACATCGGCCCGCACTGGCTGCCGAACAGCTTCGTCGAATGGCCAGGCTATGCGCGGCTTTGGACCAATGTGCTGCGCTGGGTCAGCAAGGCCGCCTAGCCTATCCACGAATGCCGGAGAAACCGCCATGACGGCACCTTTTCTCGTCGCCAGGAACATCGCCAAGCGCTTCGGGGCGCTGACTGCCCTTGCCGATGTCGACCTGGAAATCAGGCCCGGCGAAGTGCTGGCGCTGCTCGGCGACAACGGCGCTGGCAAGTCGACTTTCATCAAGATCTTGGCCGGCGCTCATCCGCCGAGCGACGGCGAGCTTCTCATCGAAGGCAAAGCGGTCGCGTTCGCCTCGCCCAAGGATGCCGCGGCGTCCGGAATCGCCACAATCTTCCAGGAACTGGCGCTTTCGGAGAACCTTTCGATCGCCGAGAACGTCTTCCTCGGCCGCGAATTGAAACGCTCCATTTTTGGCATCCCTTTTCTGAAACGAGCGGAGATGCGCCAGCGCGTCGACGGCCTTCTGCAGGAACTCGACGCCCATATCTCCGATCCCGGGGCTCCGGTCGGCAGCCTGTCGGGCGGCCAGCGCCAAGCCGTCGCCATCTGCCGGGCGCTCAATCTCAACGCCCGGCTGGTCATCATGGATGAACCGACGGCCGCCCTTGCCGTCGCCGAGACCCGCAAAGTGCTGGCGCTGACTCGGCGCCTTGCCGGTCGAGGCTGCGCCGTCGTGCTGATCAGCCACAACATTTCCGAAGTCTTCGAGGTTGCCGACCGGATCGTGGTGTTCCGGCGTGGCCGCAAGGTGGCCGAACGCCTGGCCGCAGAGACCAATCACGAGGAAGTCGTTTCGCTCATAACAGGCGCCCATCCCGACGTGCGGGCGCTCGAAAAAACAAACTGACATGCACGTCATTCCAGAGAGGATCACACATAATGCTTTCACAACTCAGGAAAGTGCTCGCGGTCTCCGCGCTGTCGTTGGTCGCCGTGACGGCGGCGCATGCAGCAGACAAGCATAAGGTCGCCTTCGTCCCGCAGCTGATCGGCATCCCCTATTTCAACGCCATGGAGGCGGGGGGCAACCGTGCCGCCAAGGATCTCGGCGTCGATTTCGTCTATTCCGGCCCGGTCGACACCAACCCGGTCGACCAGCTGCAGATCGTGCAGAACCTGATCGACCAAGGCGTCGAAGCGGTCTCGGTCTCCGTTCTCGATGCTTCGAGCATCGCCCCGGTGGTGGAGAGCGCCAAGGCCAAGGGCATCAAATTGTTCACCAGCGACAGCGACGCGCCCGACAGCGGCCGCGCGGTCTATGTGGCGCAGGCGACCGACGAGGGCCTCGGCACCACGATCATCGACGAGCTGGTCAAGCGCGTCGGCGGGGACGCCACGATCGGCATCGTCTCCGGCGAGGCGACCGCGTCCAATCTCAACGCCTGGATCGGCTTCATGCAGAAGGAAGCCGCCGCCAAATATCCCAAGCTGAAGCTGCTCGCCCCGCAATTCGCCGGCGGCACGGCCGAGCGCGCCGCGCAGATCTCGGGCGACCCCATGGCCGCCAATCCCGATATCAAGGCCATCATCGCCGTCGCATCCTCGACCTGCCCGGGCGTTGCCCAGCGATCGAGACCGCCGGCAAGATCGGCTCGGTTATCGGGACCGGTTACTGCAGCCCGAACACCGCCCGCTCCTATCTGAAGAGCGGCGCCTTCGGCTTCACCGTGCTGTGGGATCCTGAACAGCTCGGCTACCTGACGGTCTGGGCCGGCAAGCAGCTTATCGACGGCAAGAGCTTCGAGGCCGAGAACAAGATTGCCGGCCTCGACAAGCCCGCCACCTATGATGCCGCCAAGGGCATTCTCCTGCTCGGGCCGCCGGCCGTCTTCACCACGGACAATGTCGACAAGTTCAACTTCTGAGCCTGACGTGAACGTAGTGCGGCAGTCTGGAACCGGTGTCTTCTCCATGAATGGGCGGGAGTGGTCTTTGCTTGTCGCCTGTTTGCTTGCGGTCGTCATCTTTTCTGTCGCATCGCCGCACTACGCGACCCCGGGCATCGCGGTCACCGTGCTGCGCAACAGCGTCGAACTGCTGCTGATCGGCCTCGGCATGACCCTGCTGCTCGCCATGGGCGGCATCGATGTCTCGATCGGCATCGTCATGGGCCTCGCGGCCATCGCCATCGGCCGCATACTTGGCGCCGATGGCAGCCCGTTCGTGGCGCTTGTCGCGGGCCCGCTCGTCGGGGCGCTGCTGGGCTGCGTGACGGCCGCCATCGTCGTCCTGGGCCGCGTTCCGGCCATCGTCGGAACGCTCGGCCTGTTTGGTGTCTACCGCACCGCCGTGTTGCGCTGCTTGGCGGGCAATGGCTTTCGGGCCTGCCCTCGAGCCTCACCGATCTGCTGGCAGCCACCGTGCTCGGCATCCCCGTGCCGGCCCTGGTGATCGCCGTTGCCTATCGGACTGTCTGGCTGGCACTGCGGCGCACGCCCTATGGTTTGCATCTGCTGGCGATCGGCAATTCGGAAGAAAAGGCGCGGCTTTCGGGAATTCCGGTGATCAAGGTCAGATTCCTGACCTTTGTCATCAGCGGCGTCCTGACCGGCATTGCCGCCACCTTCTATGTCGCAACCTACCGCAACGTCGAAATGTCGATCGGCAGCACCTCGGCGCTGGATGCCATCGCCGCGGTCATTCTCGGCGGCACAAGCATATTGGGCGGCCGCTGCAGCCTGCTCGGCACGGTGCTTGGCGTGCTCCTGCTCAGAATCCTCGAGAATGGCCTGCTTCTGATCGGTGTTCCCTCGCTTTGGCAGCCGGTCGTCACCGGCGTGCTGATCATCGGTGTGCTCGGCTTCGAAGCGGTCTCCAATCGCCTGCCTCTTACCCGGTTCCAGCGAGCCCGCGCATGAGAACGCTTCGGAACCTGCAGGGCCCGGCCCTGACCCTGGCTTTGCTGTGCGCGCTGTGGCTGATCGTGATTGTCGGCCTGCTGGCGCTCAAGCCTTCCGTCTTCAATCTCGGCACCGTAACCACCATTCTTCAGTTCTCGACCATCCTGGCGCTGGTCGGCCTCGGACAGGGGATGGTCATCCTGGCCGGCGGCACAGGCATAGACCTATCGGTCGGCGGCGCGGTTTCGCTCTCCGCCATCATCGCCATGCTGTCGCTCAAACTGGGCTTGCCGCCGGTCCTGCTGCCGGCCGTCTGCATCCTGGCCGGCGCGGCGCTCGGCGCCCTCAACGGATTGCTGGTGAACGGCCTGGCGCTGCTGCCCTTCATCGCGACGCTCGGTACCTTCTTCGTCTATTCCGGCGTGGCGCTTGCCGTCACCGGCGGCGCGGCCCAGTCGGGCGTGCCAGGATGGCTGCTTGGTTGGGGCGCGGTGTCGTCGCCGGCATTCCCGTGCCCTTCCTCACCCTGGCCATCCCCTGCTTCGCGCTGGCCGGCCTTGTGCTGATGGCGACGGCCTGGGGGCGCTGGATCTACGCGATGGGCTTCAACGAACGCTCGGCCAGGCTGGTCGGCATTCCTGTCGATCGCGTGCGCTTCATCCTCTACGCCCTGAGCGGCGC
>NZ_RZRY01000219.1:0-9027 GCF_003998035.1 Mesorhizobium sp. M2A.F.Ca.ET.039.01.1.1
CCTTCGTGGTTGTCCCAGCTAACATTGATGGAGTGGAACAGGTCCTTGGCGCCGAGCGCCTCGACCTTGGCCGGATCGAGCTTGAGGTGCTCGAAGCCCCAGCGCACCTCATCGCCGGTCAGCGTGCGGTGGCCGAACTTCTCCTGCGCGATGCGGATTGCCTCGACATTGAGGATGCCGTTGACGATGCCGAGATTGTGGTAGACCGAGCCGATGCGCGACTTGTCCTCGAGGTTGCCCTTGCCGGCGCCGTAGACGGTCTTCACGATCTCCTGCACCACCGGATAGGTGTTGCCCGAGGCCTGGGTGGTGATGGCGGTGTAGCCCTTGGCGGCGTCGCCGGCCGGGATGACGTCTTCTTCCGAGTTCGACCAGACATTGCCGATGATGTGGTCGACCGGATAGCCGACCTTGACCGCCGTCTTCAGCGCCACCGGGTTCATCACGCCCCAGCCGCGCAACACGACGAAGTCCGGCTTGGCGCGGCGGATCGTCAGCCACTGCGACTGCTGCTCGTTGCCGGGGTGCGGCACCTCGATCTGCTGCACGGTGAAGCCGTATTTCTGCGCCAGGAGCTCATAGATAGGGATCGTCTCCTTGCCGTAGGGCGAGCCGTGATAGAGCACGACGATCTTCTTGCCCTTCAGCTTGTCGATGCCGCCTTCTTTGGCGGCGATGTAGTTCACGATGCCGGAGGTCTCGCTGTAGGGGTTGAGCAGCAGCGGGAAGACATAGGGGAAGACCCGCCCGTCGGTGGAGTCAGTGCGGCCGTGATTGACCGTGATCAGCGGCACCTTGTCGGCGGTGATGCGGTCGATCATGGCGTAGGCGATGCCGACCGACAGCGGATTCCAGGCGGCGGCACCCGCGTGGCTCTTCTGACGCTCGTAGCATTCGACGCCGCGCTCGACCTCGTATTGGGTCTCGCACTCGTCCCAGGTCAGCTTGACGCCGTTGACGCCGCCGTCCCGGATGTTGATCAGGTTGAGGTAGTCGATGAAGCCGCCGAAGAAGCCGGTGCCGCCGGCCGCGTAGGGCCCGACGCGATAGCTCTGCAGCGGGAAATACTGCTCGTCCGCGTGGGCGGCCGGCAGGGCCACCGACACGGCCAGCGCCGCCGAGATGGCAATCGCCTTGACTGTGCTGAGAAAGGTCATGGTTCGAGGTTCTCCAGTATGGACCTTGGTTTGGCCCGGTTCATTTTCTGAATGCTTGCAGTGTTGGAGCGCGGAGCTGCCAAATGGTCTCAGCTCGATTGCCAGGCGAGCGAGAGCCGTCTTCGGACCCTGTCCCACAGGGCCACCAGCCCGTCCGGTTCCAGCATCAGAAAGAGGATGATGAGCGCGCCGAGCACGATGCGCTGGCTCATGTCGAGCACGCCGGAATCGAACAGGTCGCCGAGCAGGAAACCGCCGAGGCGCGACAGCACCAGCGGGAAGACGACGATGAGCGCAGCGCCCAGGAACGCGCCGCGTATCGAGGCGAGCCCGCCGATGATGATGATGAACAGGATCTGGAACGAGCGGTCGAGGTCGAAGCCCGCCGGCTCCACTGTCCTCAGATAGGCGAACGCCCAGATGACACCGGCGACGCCGATGATGAAGGACGAGATGGCGAAGGCGAGCAGCTTCGTCTTCAGCACCGGAATGCCGATGATGCGCGCCGCCGTGTCGTTGTCGCGGATGGCGATGAAGTTGCGCCCGGTCTGCGAGTTGACCAGACGGTGGGCGAGAAACGTGAGGACGACGACCACGGTAAGCGCGAAGAGGTAGCGGCCGACCGCGCCGTCGAACTCGAAACCCGCGATGGAGAGTTTCGGAGCATCGATGACGCCGGACGCGGAGTCATTGGAGAACCAGCTGAACTTGGTCAGCGCCCATTGCACGAAGAACTGCGCGGCAAGCGTCGAGACCGCCAGGTAGAAGCCTTTCAGCCGCAGGCTGGGCAAGCCGAAGACGATGCCGATCGCGGCGGCCACGAGGCCGGAAAGGACGATGCTGGCGACGAGCGGCAGGCCTTCGACGCGCAGGTTGAAATTATAGGCGGCGAAAGCGCCGGCCGCCATGAAGGCGGCACTGCCGAGCGACACCTGGCCGGCATAGCCGGTGAGGATGTTCAGTCCCAGGCCCGCCAGGCTGAGCGCCAGGAAAGGCAGCAGGATCGCCTCGAACAAATACGAACTGCCGATCAGCGGGACGACGACATAGGCGAAGGCGATGAGGAGCAGCGGCGCCAGCCATTTCGGCAGGGCGGCGACCGGAGACAATTGCGTGGCGACGGCGCTCATCGTCAGACCCTTTCGACAAGCTTCTGGCCGAACAGGCCTGATGGGCGGATGAGCAGGAAGACGAGCGCCACGACATAGGCGAACCAGCTTTCTATGCCGCCGCCGAAATAGTCGCCGATATAGACCTCGGCGAGTTTCTCGCTGGCGCCGATCAAAAGCCCGCCGACAATCGCGCCGAGGATGGAATCGAAGCCACCCAGCACCAGCACCGGCAGCGCCTTGAGCACCACCAGCGACAGCGAGAACTGGACGCCGAGACGCGCGCCCCAGAGCAGTCCGGCCACCAGCGCGACGAGACCTGCCGCGGCCCATACGCTCGCCCAAATCAGCGGCAGCCGTAGCCCGACGGCTAGAGCCGCGAACTGGTCGTCGGCGACGGCGCGGAAGCTCAAGCCGATGCGGGTGTAGCGGAAGAACAGCGACAACAAGAGCACCATGACCGCGGCCACCGCGGCGGCGAAGATGTCGAACTGGCTGATCAGCACGCCGCCGACTTCCAGCGGCACGTCCTCGATGCCGAGCTCGAGGCCGTGCACCTGCGTGCCCCAGATGAGCTGGGCGGCGCCTTCGATGATGTAGGAAAGGCCGAGCGTCGCCATGAACAGGGTGATGGGCGGCTTATTGGTGAGCGGCCTCAGCACTGTGCGCTCGATGCCGATGCCGAGCGCCACCATGATGGCGAAGGTGACGGCCAAGGCCAGCGCGAACGGCACGCCGCGCTCGACGAGACTGACGAAGGTCAGCGCCGCGAACAGGAGCAGCGCGCCTTGCGCGAAGTTGAGCACGCCGGACGTCTTGTAGATCAGCACGAAGCCGATCGCGACCAGCGAGTACATGACGCCGGAGAGCAGACCGCCGGTCAGCACTTCGAGGAAGAACTGGTAGTCGAAGTCGCCGATCATATCCCTGCCCCGTCCTCATTGTCGGAGGCGACGCCGAGATAGGCATCGATGACGCGCTGGTCGTTCCTGACCTCATCCGGCGTGCCGTCGGCGATCTTGCGCCCATAGTCGAGCACGGCGACGCGGTCCGACAGGCCCATGACGACGCCGACGTTGTGCTCGATCAGCACGACGGTGGTGGCGAAGCGGTCGCGCGCGGCGCGCACATAGGCCGCCATCTCGCTCTTCTCGCCCGCCGTCATGCCGGCCATGGGTTCGTCGAGCAAAAGCAGCCGCGGTTCGGCGACCAGCGCCCGGGCAAGCTCGGCACGCTTCTGCAGGCCATAAGGCAGCGTGCCGGCCAGCCGGTCGCGAACATCGGTCAGGTGCAGGAATTCGAGAACCTGATCGGCGCGCCCGCGCTGCTCCTGCTGCTCGCGGCGTGCGCGGCCGATGCCGAGGATCTGTCCGGCGAAGTTGGACCTTGTCCTGTAGGCAAGGCCGGACGCGACATTGTCGAGGACGCTGAGCCCCTTGAACAGAGCGAGGTTCTGAAAGGTGCGGGCGACGCCGAGATGTGCCAGCCGGTGCGTCGGGACCTGGGCATAGCGCGCGCCATCGAGACGGACATGGCCGCGATCAGGCCGGTAGACGCCGCTGATGACATTGATCAGCGAGCTCTTGCCGGCGCCGTTCGGGCCGATGATGGCGCGTATCTCGCCGGACCGAACCGACAGATCCACATCCGCCAGCGCCACCACGCCGCCGAAAGACAGGCCTATGCCCTCGAGAGCGAGAAGCGGCGCGGCGTCTTCCGCCGCAGCCTGTCGAGACCTGTCGCCGTGAGCCTGCCGCTGAGCGGGCGGCAGCCCTTGCGCGAAGATCTCCGGCGCATAGACCGAAGCCTCGACCGCCCCGAAGGCATGGTTTGATATCGGCATTCCATCGTCCCCAACTGTAGCGAAGGCACGCACCGGCCCTGCCGCGCGCTCGATGGAACGTGCGGTTCGTATTGCCGGCTGGCCGGGCGGTCTCCGGCCAGCGGCTGGCGTTGCTATTCGGCGGCGAGCGCCGCCGCGGCTTCCGCGTTTTCCAGCTCGCGCACGAGCGGAATGACGTGCTTGCCGAAATACTCGACCTCTTCCTGGAAATGCAGGAAGCCGAGCAGGATGAGATCGGCGCCGGCGCGCTTCAGATCGACGATACGCTCCGCCACCTGTTTCGGTGTGCCGATCAGGTTCGAGCGGAAACCGTCATTGTATTGCACCAGATCGTCGAAGGACGACTTCGCCCAGTTGCCCTCGCCTTCCGGCGAGGCCTTGCCGGCATTCTTGACCTCGTGGCCAAAGGCACTGACAGCCTCCGGATTGGCCTTGGCGATGATCTCGGCCAGCACCGCCTTTGCCTCTTCCTCGGTCTCGCGCACGATGGCGAAAGCGTTGACGCCGACCTTGACCGAGTGGTTGTTGGCTTTGGCCTTTGCCTGGATGTCGTCGACCTGCTTGGCGATCTCGGCGGGCGTGTTGCCATTGGTGAAATACCAGTCCGAAACACGCGAGGCCATGTCGCGCGCGGCCCGTGACGAACCGCCCTGGAAGATCTCGGGCAACGGCTGCGGCGGCTTCGGCTTCAGCGAATACTGGTTGAAACGGTAGAAGTCGCCGCGGAAGGTGAAGCTGTCCTCGGTCCAGATGCCGCGCAGCGCGCGGATGAATTCTTCCGACCGCCGGTAACGCTCGTCATGGTCGAGCCAATGCTCGCCGATGGCGTGGAATTCGCCGCGGAACCAGCCGGAGACGAGATTGATGGCGACCCGGCCATTGGTGAGATAGCTGATGGTGGCGAGCTGCTTTGCCGCCAGCGCCGGGTTCCACGGCCCGGGCAGGATCGCGGCGATCACCTTCAGCGTCTTGGTGGCCGCGAGCAGGTCGTGGCTGAACGATACCGACTCATGCTGCTCGTCGGCGCCGTAGCCTGCCGTGAAGCGGATCTGGCTGAGCGCATAATCGAAGCCCGCCTGCTCGGCGATCTGCGCCAGCTTGCGGTTGTACTCGGCCGAATGATTGGTCCTCTGCTCGATGTTCGAGATGACAAGGCCACCCGAGACGTTCGGCACCCAATAAGCGAATTTGACTGCATCGCGATCATTCTGCGGCATGGAAGTCTCCCGGTTTGACCTGTCCCAACGATTGATCCGGACATGGCGGATTTCGTCGTCAATTATTAGTCTACTGAGTCTATATACAAAGCAGGATTTTCCGTTTTGACAGCCCTGCCCGGACGGAAATACCAATTCGCTTGCCTGCACCGTCGTGGATTTTCAGCGCCCACTAACGATCGACGACAGGGCGCCGAGCCGGCTTTCGATCTCCGAGGCGACCGCCTGCGCGTGACGCGCCACTTCCGGCAGGCCCATCAGCTCGCCGAAGGTGCCGCGTGCCAATGGCCCGGCAATGAAAAGGCCAGGCACAGGCTCGCCATCCGGACCGACGGCGCGGCTGTCGCGCCCGGTTGCAATGCCGAGCCCGTGGCTGTCGATCCGGATCAAGCCGGCATCGCCAAGCGAGCGCAGCGCCGGATTGGTCCGCAGCGTTTTGCCATGCGCCGGCCCCGTTGTGTTGATCACCGCGTCGAAATGCATCGTCTCGAATTGCCTTTGGCCGCGCCGGCGCAAAGTGACGGCCAGGCCGTCTCCGTCGTCGTTCGAGGCCACAAGACTCGCGGCGATATTATCGAACGTGCCTTCGGCGTGGCGACGATCGAGCACCGCCTGGACCTGCGGCGCGATGCGGAAGCGATGCACGTCCCAGAACGCGCGCAGCCGTCGCACCAGCCGGGTGCGCTCATCTTTCTTGAGAGCGGACCAGATCGCCGGTCCCTGCAGCCGCAGCTGATCGAAGACCGACTGCCAATTGACGCCGCCGGCATCGGCCGCTGCCAGCGTCGAGCGGATATCTTCGAGCAATCCGAGCGCGGTCGTGGCCGGCGCGGCAGTGAAATCGCCAAAAGGTTCGCCACGTACCTGCGGGTGCCCGCGCGAACGCAATCCATGGCGTGACACGGCCAGGATGCGCCCGCGATGGCCGCGGCGATCGAGTTCGGCGACGGTGTCGGCCGAGGTCAGCCCCGAGCCGACGATCAGCACCGACGCTTCGGGAGCGATCGAACCGAGCGCATCGCCAGAGTAGACATCGGCAACGAAACCATCCGCATCGGCGATCGGCTCCAGCGCGACCGGAACATCGGGCGACGGGTGCGTCATGGCGAGCACGACCATGTCGGCGGCGATCAGTTGACCGGAGGCAGTCACGATCCAACCGTCGCCGTTGCGCCTCACATCGCTGGCACGATCGCGAACATGGCGGACCGCTCCGCTGGCGACATGCGGCGCCAGTTGCTCGGCAACGTAGCGGCCGAAGACCCGTCGCTGCGGGAAGATATCGCCATCGCGCCAGACTGAGTCTGGGTCGCGCTCGGCCTCGCCGTCATGCGCCAGCCAGCGCAAAAAATGCTCCGGCTCGTCCGGCGACAGGCTCATCCTGGACGCCGGCACGTTGACGCGATGCGACGGCTCTTCGCTGGAATAGGCCAGCCCGCCGCCCAGGAACGGGCGCGGCTCGACGACGGTGATGGAGGGGCCTCCAGGCCGGCGCGCGAGATGCCAAGCCACGGCTCCGCCGGTAAAGCCGCCGCCGAGGATGACGACATGGCTTCGCGGCCGAGGCAGCAGCGCGTTCACGACGCGCTGGCGAGCGAATTCGGACGATGGTCGCCTGCGATCGTTTCGCCGAAAGGACCGGTGTTGACGAACGAGCCGGGCGCCTTGACCGGATGCTCGGTCGGCAAATGCGGCAGCACCAGCTCGCCGAAGCGATACGCTTCTTCGAGATGCGGATAGCCCGAGAGGATGAAGGTGTCGATGCCGAGCCGCCTGTATTCGTCGATGCGCTCGGCGATCGTGGCCGGATCGCCGACCAGCGCGGTGCCGGCGCCGCCGCGCACCAGGCCGACGCCGGCCCACAGGTTCGGCGCGATCTCCAGCTTGGACCGGTCGCCGCCATGCAGCGCGCTCATCCGCGCCTGGCCGACCGAGTCCATGCGCGCGAAAACCTTCTGCGCCGAAGCGATGGTCGCGTCGTCGAGCCGGCTGATCAGCCTATCGGCGGCGGCCCAGGCTTCCTCGGTGGTTTCGCGGGCGATGACATGCAGGCGGATGCCGAAGGAGAGCTTGCGACCCGCTTTTTCGGCGAGCGCGCGCACGCCGTCGAGCTTGCGCGCGACATCGGCGGGCGGCTCGCCCCAGGTCAGGTATTTGTCGATCTCCTGTGCCGCCACGTTCGACCCCGCATCGGACGAACCGCCGAAATAGAGCGGCGGATATGGCGTCTGCACCGGCGGGAACAGGAGGCGGCCATCCTCGATGCGGAAATGCTTGCCGTGATGCTCGACCGTCTGGCCGCTCAGCACGCGCTTGTAGACCTGCAGGAATTCCTGCGTCACCTCATAGCGCTCGGCATGCGACAGGAAGATGCCGTCCCCCTTGTTCTCAAGCGGGTCGCCGCCGGTGACCACGTTGATCAGCAGCCGTCCGTTCGAGATGCGGTCGAGCGTTGCGGTCATGCGCGCGGCAAGCGTCGGCGACTGCAGCCCGGGCCGCACCGCGACCAGGAATCGCAGCCGTTTCGTGAGCGGCGCCAGTGCAGAGGCGACGACCCAGGAATCCTCGCAGGACCTTCCGGTCGGCAAGAGCACGCCGTAATAGCCGAGTGTGTCGGCCGCCTGCGCCACTTGCGTCAGATAAGGCAGGTCGACCGCCCGGCCCCCTTCCGAGGTGCCAAGATAACGGCTGTCGCCATGCGTTGGCAGAAACCACAGCACCTTAATGCGATCGGGAATTTCGTGGCCCATGCTGCATCCCATCAAATAACGAGCGCAGCCGTGGCTCCGGCAACGCGATGGAGCCATGATGGCTTTCCAGGGATGGTGCGTCGCCAATCAATTTTCTTTTGTATATAAATTCCGTAGAATTCGTTTTTCTGCCCTCCGCCGCTTTTTAGATGGTTGCCGATTTCCAGAAACACTTCCGGCGAGCTGAAGCGGCGGCCTTGCGTCGTAGCCGGCATGGTGAGAGGTGGCCCCGCTTGCAGGCTGCTCTGTCTGCCACCTGAGACCAAAATCGACTCGGACATGGCTCAAGTACCGATCGGTGCAGTGGCGGTTTCCGGATATTTCGAGGAGCCCCTTGCCTTGATGCGGGTCAGGGATTGGTATTGAAGGCTCGCAGAGTCACTTTGCAATGACTGGATCCGGGCGCAGCGACGCGCAGCGGAAGAATGATCCTCTCCTCAGCGGTCGACTGGAAAAGACTTTCATCGGCTTCGTCAACAACGCGCAAAGCGCATGTTGGCTTGCTGCCGGCACGGCCTCAAATTGTACGTGTGGACGCTAGGCGGTTTGGCAGTCTCAGCCATTGTTCGACCGCCGCATCTTTGGCAGTCCGCTGAGACAAGGCCCAACCAGCGACGAAGGTGCCAGTGACCAACGTGTCCCCTGCTCCCGCTCATCTCGGGATCCGTCCGAAGGGTGGGCTGCGCCATCACTATGTCCAGGTCGGGTCGTCAGGACCGCCCATCGTCTTCCTGCACGGATTTCTCGATTCCTGGCGGAGCTTCCAGGCGACGTTCGCAAGGCTTAAACGGCCCCGGCGACTGATGACCAACGCAGTTCATGTCGAAGGCGTTGAAGCGTATCTGGCGGTCATCGGCGGCCTCGCAATCTTCTTTATCGAATTGATAGAGAAAACTTCTTCTCCAGTAGACTTGGCCAGTGCCATACGGGTGCTCCCGTGAAGCCGAAGGT
>NZ_RZRY01000021.1:0-28192 GCF_003998035.1 Mesorhizobium sp. M2A.F.Ca.ET.039.01.1.1
AAGCAGAGCTGGCTGCTGCCGCTCGACAAGCTCGGCGACGACTATGACGTCAAGGACATCATCCCGGCCATCGCCGGCGGCCTGTCGGTCGACGGCAAGCTCTATGCCGCGCCCTTCTACGGCGAAAGCTCCTTCGTCATGTACCGCAAGGACCTGATGGAGAAGGCGGGCCTGAAGATGCCCGACGCGCCGACCTGGGAATTCATCAAGCAGGCCGCCGACAAGATGACCGACCGCGCCAATGGCGTGAACGGTGTCTGCCTGCGCGGCAAGGCCGGCTGGGGCGAGAACATGGCCTTCCTCACCGCCATGTCGAACTCCTTCGGCGCCCGCTGGTTCGACGAGAACTGGAAGCCGCAGTTCGATCAGCCCGAGTGGAAGAACACGCTGCAGTTCTATGTCGACCTGATGAAGGCCGACGGTCCGGAAGGCGCTTCGTCAAACGGCTTCAACGAGAACCTGGCGCTGTTCCAGCAGGGCAAGTGCGGCATGTGGATCGACGCCACCGTCGCGGCGTCCTTCGTCTCCGATCCGAAGGCCTCGCAGGTCGCCGACAAGGTCGGCTATGCGCTGGCGCCCGACAACGGCCTAGGCAAGCGCGGCAATTGGCTGTGGGCCTGGTCGCTGGCGATCCCCGCCGGCACCCAGAAGGCCGATGCCGCCGAGAAGTTCGTCTCCTGGGCAACCAGCAAGCACTATGCCGAGCTGGTCGCCTCGAAGGAAGGCTGGGCCAATGTTCCGCCTGGAACGCGCTCCTCGCTCTACGCCAATCCGGAGTACCAGAAGGCGGCGCCCTTCGCGAAGATGACGCTGGACTCAATCAACGCCGCCGACCCGACGCATCCGACCGTCAAGCCGGTGCCCTATGTCGGCGTGCAGTTCGTCGCCATTCCTGAATTCCAGGGTCTCGGCACCACCGTTGGCCAGCTCTTCTCGGCCGCCCTTGCCGGCCAGTCGAGCGTCGACGACGCCCTCAAGCAGGCCCAGGACGCAGCCACCGCGGCGATGACCGAAGGCGGCTACATCAAGTAAGGCTCCTCCCGGTGCCGAACGCCGGTCGCGCATCATGGCCGGCAAGGGGCCGCCCGAAACCCAGTTCGGGCGGCCACCCTTCAAAACCGGGAAGATTCTGGGCGCAACTCTGAAAATCCGGCTGACTTTGGGAGGGTGACCGTCATGGCTACTCAGCAAACCCGTTCGCTTGCCCGCTTCATGATGGCGCCATCGGTGATCCTGCTGTTCGTCTGGATGATCGTGCCGCTGCTGTTCACGCTCTGGTTCTCGTTTCAGCAATACAATCCGCTGAACCCGATGCGTGACGGCTTCGTCGGCTTCTCCAACTACGCGCTGTTCTATTCCAACCCGGCCTTCCTCTATTCGATCCTCAACACGCTCACCATCGTCGTCAGCGTGCTGGTCATCACGGTGGTCGGCGGCATCCTTCTGGCGATGCTGCTCGATCAGCCGATCTGGGGCCAGGGCATCGTGCGCATCCTGGTCATCTCGCCGTTCTTCGTCATGCCGCCGGTCGCGGCACTTGTCTGGAAGAACATGATCATGCACCCGCAATACGGCGTCTTCGCCGACATTGCGCGCTTCTTCGGCGCCCAGCCGATCGACTGGTTCGGCCAGCACCCGCTGACCGCCGTCATCCTGATCGTCGCCTGGCAGTGGCTGCCCTTCGCCACGCTGATCCTGCTCACCTCTTTGCAGTCGCTCGACGGCGAGCAGAAGGAGGCGGCCGAGATGGACGGCGCCGGCTTCGTGAGCCGCTTCATCTACCTGACACTGCCGCACATGTCGCGCGCCATCACCGTCGTCATCCTGATCCAGACGATCTTCCTGCTCTCGATCTATGCCGAGATCCTGGTCACCACCAATGGCGGCCCGGGCTACGCCTCCACCAACCTGCCCTTCCTCGTCTACCAGAAGGCGCTCCTGGAGTTCAAAATCGGCCAGGCATCCGCCGGTGGCGTGATCGCCGTCATTCTCGCCAACATCGTTGCCTTCTTCGCCATGCGCGCCGTCGGCAAGAACCTCGACAAATAAGGGAGGATAAGATGGCCCGCGCAGTCACCACCCAGCACAAGACCATCGCCACGGCCGCGGCCTGGATCGTCGCCCTGCTGATCTTCTTTCCGATCCTCTACACGATCATCACCTCGTTCAAGTCGGAGCAGGAGGCGATCCAGGGCTTCAACCTCATCCCGTCCGGGACCTTCGAGAGTTACTCGGAGGTCCAGCAGCAGAGCGGCTACTTCAAGTTCTTCTTCAATTCGGTGCTGCTCTCGGTCGGCTCGACCATCCTCGCGCTCATCGTCGCCGTCCCGGCGGCCTGGTCGATGGCGTTTTCGCCGAGCAAGCGCACCAAGGACATCCTGATGTGGATGCTGTCGACCAAGATGATGCCGGCGGTCGCGGTGCTGTTCCCGATCTACCTGATCTTCCGCGACACCGGCCTGCTCGACAGCCGCATCGGCCTTACCGTGATGCTGATGCTGATCAACCTGCCGATCGTGGTCTGGATGCTCTACACTTATTTCCGCGAGATCCCAGGCGAGATCCTGGAAGCGGCGCGCATGGACGGCGCCTCGCTGTGGAACGAGATCATCTATGTGCTGACGCCGATGGCCGTTCCCGGCATTGCCTCGACCATGCTCTTGAACATCATCCTCGCCTGGAACGAAGCGTTCTGGACCATCCGGCTCACCACCACCAACGCGGCGCCGCTGACCGCCTTCATCAGCTCCTTCTCCAGTCCGCAAGGCCTGTTCTGGGCCAAGCTCTCAGCGGCCTCGACGCTGGCGATCGCGCCGATCCTGATCATGGGCTGGTTCAGCCAGAAGCAGCTGGTGCGCGGCCTGACCTTTGGTGCCGTGAAGTAGAAAGCCCACGCGGCGGACGACCAAGACCATCCCCGGGAGGAAACCATGGGAAACATCACGCTCAAGAACGTCTCCAAGTCCTTCGGGTCGACGACGATCATTCCGAACATCGACCTCAACATCGAGGACGGCGAGTTCGTGGTGTTCGTCGGCCCCTCGGGTTGCGGCAAGTCCACGCTGCTCAGGCTGATCGCCGGGCTGGAGGACACCAGCGGCGGCACGATCTCGATCGATGGCCGCGACGTCACCCGCGAGGCTCCGGCCAAGCGCAAGCTCGCCATGGTCTTCCAGTCCTACGCGCTCTACCCGCATATGACGGTCGCCAAGAACATCGCCTTCCCGCTGAAGATGGCCGGCGAGGACCAGGCGACGATCGACAAGAAGGTGAAGGACGCGGCACGCGTCCTCAACCTCACCAATTATCTCGAGCGCCGCCCGGGTCAGCTCTCCGGCGGCCAGCGCCAGCGCGTCGCCATCGGCCGCGCCATCGTGCGCCAGCCCTCTGCCTTCCTATTCGACGAGCCGCTGTCCAACCTCGACGCCGCGCTTCGCGGCACCATGCGGCTGGAGATCAGCGAGCTGCATCAGCAGCTGAAGACGACGATGATCTACGTCACCCACGACCAGGTCGAGGCCATGACCATGGCCGACAAGATCGTCGTGCTCAACGCCGGCAACATCGAGCAGGTCGGCTCGCCGATGGAGCTCTACAAGACGCCGAAGAACCTCTTCGTCGCTGGCTTCATCGGCTCCCCCAAGATGAACATGATCGAAGGCGCGCCGGCGGAGAAATACGGCGCCAAGACCATCGGCATCCGGCCCGAACATCTCAACATCTCGACCTTGTCCGGCGACTGGAAGGCGACGGTCGGCGTCGCCGAGCATCTCGGCTCCGACACCTTCCTGCATGTCCAGGCGGACGGCATCGGCACCGTCAATGTCCGCGCCGACGGCGAGGTTGCGGTCAGGCATGGCGACACCGTCTACCTGACCCCCGACAAGACCAAGCTTCACCGCTTCGGCGCCGACGGCAAGGCGCTGGCCGCGTGAGGACGGGACAGTGAGGCTGAAAGCCAAATCGGCGCTGATCACCGGATCGGCGCGCGGCATCGGCAGGGCCTTCGCCGAAGCCTATGCGCGCGAAGGCGCGACGGTGGCGATTGCCGACATCGACCTCGACGCGGCGCAAGCGACGGCGAAAGCGATCGGCCCCGCTGCTTACGCGCTGCGGCTCGACGTCACCGACCAGGCCTCGATCGAGGCGGCGGTGAAAGCTGTCGAGGCGAAGACCGGCGGGCTGGACGTGCTGATCAACAATGCCGCGATCTTCGACCTGGCGCCGATCGTCGAGATCACCAGGGCGAGCTACGACAAGCTGTTCGCGGTCAACGTCGCCGGCACGCTGTTCATGCTGCAGGCCGCCGCCCGCTCGATGATCGCGCGCGGCCGGGGCGGCAGGATCATCAACATGGCAAGCCAGGCAGGCCGGCGCGGCGAGCCGCTGGTCGCGGTCTATTGCGCCACCAAGGCCGCTGTCATCTCGCTGACGCAATCGGCGGGGCTCGACCTCATCAAGCACCGCATCAACGTCAACGGCATCGCGCCGGGCGTCGTCGACAGCGACATGTGGGACCAGGTCGACGCGCTCTTCGCCAAATATGAGAACCGGCCGAAGGGCGAGAAGAAGCGCCTGGTCGGCGAAGGCGTGCCTTACGGCCGCATGGGCAAGCCCGAGGACCTCGCCGGCATGGCCGTGTTCCTCGCCAGTGACGAGGCCGAATACATTGTTGCCCAGACCTACAATGTCGACGGCGGCCAATGGATGAGCTGACGGGATGAGTTGAGGGGGGAGGCGCTTCTCTCTTTTCCTCCGGAGCAAGCGTCGCGGGGCAGGTGAGGGGCAGCATGCTGGAACACCAGATGTTGCCCCTCATCCTCGCTCTCCTCAGGAGGCGTAAACAGTCGGGCTGCAGATCGGCCAAAGGGTAAAATGAGATGACCGTGAAACTCTCTTCCTCGAACCTCGCCAGCCTGCCGGCCAAGGTCGCCGGTCCGAAATATGACCGCTCGGCCTTGAAGGCCGGCATCGTCCATTTCGGCGTCGGCAATTTCCACCGCTCGCACCAGGCTGTCTATCTCGACGACCTGTTCGCCACCGGCGAAGGCCATGACTGGGCTCTGATCGGCGCCGGCGTGTTTGAGGGCGAGAAGATCGGCCGTTCCAAGCTGCAGGAACAGGACTGGCTGACCACTGTCGTCGAGCAGGACCAGGGCCATATGAGCGCCCGCGTCACCGGCGCCATGATCGATTTCCTGACGCCTCGCGATGCGGCCGCGATCATCGAGCGGCTTGCCGATCCGGCGATCAAGATCGTCTCGCTGACCATCACCGAAGGCGGCTATTTCATCGACCCGGCTTCCGGCAAGTTCAACCCGGCCCATCCCGACATCGTCGCCGACGCGCAACCGGGCGCCGTGCCGAAAACCGTGTTCGGCATCGTCCTTGCCGGCCTGCTGCGCCGGCGCGCCGACGGCATCGTGCCCTTCACCGTCATGTCCTGCGACAACATCCCCCATAACGGCCATGTCACCTCAGACGGCGTCATCGGCCTTGCCCGGCTGATCGACGAGGACCTGGCAACATGGGTGGAGGACAAGGTCGCCTTTCCGAACGGCATGGTCGATCGCATCACGCCGGCCACGACCGACCGCGAGCGCCGCATCCTCGCCGACGATTTCGGCTTGGAGGACAACTGGCCGGTGTTCTGCGAGCCGTTCAAGCAATGGGTGCTGGAGGACCATTTCACCGCCGGCCGTCCGGCCCTGGAAAAGGTCGGCGTGCAGTTCGTCAAGGACGTCTCGCCCTACGAGCTGATGAAGATCCGCATCCTCAATGGCGGCCACGCGACAATAGCCTATCCGGCCGGCCTGATGGACATCCATTTCGTCCATGAAGGCATGCAGGAGCCGCTGGTGCGCGCCTTCCTGTCGAAGCTCGAGCATGACGAGATCATCCCGACCGTGCCGCCGGTGCCCGACACCGATCTGGAGGATTACTACCAGCTCATCGAGCGGCGATTCTCCAATCCCAAGATCGGCGACACCATCCGCCGGCTGTGCCTCGACGGTTCCAACCGCCAGCCGAAATTCATCATCCCGACCATCGCCGACCGGCTGAAGGCGGGCGAAGGCGTCGCCGGCCTCGCGCTGGAATCGGCCTTGTGGTGTCGTTACTGCTTCGGCACCACCGACAGCGGCGCCGTCATCGAGCCCAACGACCCGAGCTGGGGCCGCATGCAGGCCACCGCCAGGGCGGCCAAGGATGACCCCAAGGCCTGGCTGGCGATGGAGGACATCTACGGCGATGTCGGCCGCTCGCCCGTCTTCGCCGGGGCCTTCGCCCATGCCTTGAAGGTGCTGTGGGCGAACGGCGCACGCGAAACCCTGGCGCGCTATCTCGCCGGCAAGCTCTGAGGCCAGCGGAAGCCTGCCCGATGACGCCTGAGCTGGTCATCTTCGACTGTGACGGCGTGCTGGTCGATAGCGAGGCGCTTTCGGTCTCGGCGCTGCTCGGCATGATCGAGCTCGCCGGCGGCACGGTCAGCGAGGACGCTGCCTACGAGCATTTCCTCGGCAAGAGCATGAAAAGCGTGCGCGAGATCCTCGGCCAAGAGTTCGGGCTGGAGATCAGCGACCAGCATCTGACCGCGATGCGCGTCGACCTGATGCGCAAGTTCCGCGAGGAATTGAAGCCGATCCCCGGCATCAAGGAGGTGCTGCCGAAGCTCGGTCTGCCTTGCTGCGTCGCCTCGTCCGGCACGCTGGAACGCATCCGCTACGCGCTCGACGTCACCGGCCTGCTGCCGCTGCTGGAGCCGCATATCTTCAGCGCCACCATGGTCAAGCGCGGCAAGCCGGCGCCCGACCTTTTCCTCCATGCCGCTGCCTCCATGCGGGCGCATCCACGCAATTGCCTGGTCGTCGAGGACAGCCCGGCCGGCGTCGCCGCGGCGCGCGCGGCTGGCATGCGCGTCCTTGCCTTCACCGGTGGCTCGCATGCCTCCAATCCGGCGCTCAAGGCGCGGCTTGCGTCGACGGAACCGGACTCTATATTCGCTGACATGCTGCAATTGCCCGATCTGATTGCAGGCCTGGGAGCGAGAGTAAAAGCATCTTGACGAAGAGTTTCGTTTGCGCGGTCGATGTCGGCACCGGGAGCGCTCGCGCGGGTATTCTTGACGCGCGCGGCAACCTGCTTGCCCGCGCCGATCATCCAATCGCCATGCACCAGCCCAAGCCCGATCATGCCGAGCATGATTCGGAGGACATCTGGTCGGCGGTGTGCAAATCGGTGCGGTCCGCCCTCGAGAAATCCGGCGTTGCCGCCGGCGATATCGCCGGCATCTCCTTCGACGCCACCTGCTCGCTGGTCGCGCGCGACAGGCAAGGCGGCCAGATCAGCGTCTCGGTCACCGGCGAGAGGCGCTGGGACACGGTCGTCTGGCTCGATCACCGCGCCATCGCCGAGGCCGATGAATGCACGGCAAGCGGCCATGCCGTGCTCGATTATATCGGCGGGGTGATGTCGCCGGAGATGGCAACGCCGAAGCTGATGTGGCTGAAGCGCCATCTGCTGCAGACTTGGAATGAAGCCGGCTATCTGTTCGACCTGGCCGATTTCCTGACCTGGAAGGCATCAGGCTCGCTCGCCCGCTCGCAATGCACGCTGACGGCCAAATGGACCTATCTCGCGCATGAGGAAGAAAGCTGGCGGCGCGATTTCTTCGAGCTCGTCGGCCTCGGCGATCTGTTCGAACATGGCAATCTGCCCGAAAAGGCGAGCCCGGTCGGCACCGATATCGGTCCGCTGACGGCGAAGGCCGCCGCCGAGCTCGGCCTGACTGAGAAATGCCGGGTCGGCGCCGGGGTCATCGATGCCTATGCGGGCGCGCTGGGTGTCCTGGGCGGCTTTGCCGGCGACGAGAAGAACATCAGCCGGCACTTGGCGCTGATCGCCGGCACATCGTCCTGCGTCATGGCGATGTCGCATGACCCGCAGCCCTTCGCTGGCGTCTGGGGCCCCTATTTCGGCGCGGCCTTGCCGACGCTGTGGCTGTCGGAAGGCGGCCAGTCGGCCACCGGCGCCCTGCTCGACCACATCATCCGCTGGCATGGCGCGGGCGGCGAGCCGGACGCGGCCATGCATATGAAGATCGCCAGGCGCGTCGCCGAATTGCGCGCCGAGGAGGGCGATGCGCTGGCGGCCAGGCTGCATGTGCTGCCGGACTTCCACGGCAACCGTTCGCCGCTCGCCGACCCGCATGCGGTCGGCGTCATCAGCGGCCTGACGCTCGATTCTTCCTTCGACAGCCTGTGCAAGCTCTATTGGCGCACCGCCGTCGGCATCGCGCTCGGCGTGCGCCATGTGCTCGAGGCCCTGAACGAGAACGGCTATCTGATCGACACGCTGCACGTCACCGGCGGCCACACCAAGAACCCGCTGTTGATGGAGCTCTATGCCGACGCCACCGGCTGCACGGTGGTCGAGCCGCTGGCCGACGAGGCGGTGCTGCTCGGCACCGGCATGGTGGCGGCGACCGCCGCCGGCCTCTATCCCGATCTCAACGCCGCCTGCGTCGCCATGCAGCAGGGCGGCAGGACGCGCGCGCCCAACAAGGAAGCCGGCGCCCGCTTCGATCGCGACTACCGCATCTTCCTCGAAATGCACCGCCAGCGGCAGATGCTCGACGCTATCAGCTGACCTGTTGCCTGCGCAGCGACTTGCCGGTCTCCGCGTCGAACAGATGGATGCCTTCTTCCTCGAAGCTGTAGCGAACCGGCGCGCGCAACTTCGGGCATTCGCGGGCCGGCACCAGCGCGCTGATCTCTTTGTCGCCCGAGCCGAACGTCACCAGCGCGTCATTGCCATGGAATTCGATGAGGTCGGCGGTGCCTTGCAGGATGTTGCCTGCGCCTCCGTTTGCCGTCTTGAGATCCGGAGGCCGGATGCCGAGCACGACCCGATCGCCGTGCCGCAGGTCGAAAGCGCTGCCTTCAAGCGAGAGCACCGTCCCCGTGCCGGTCAGCGTCCAGCCATCGCCCTTGCGGCCGACCGTGGCCTCGATGAAATTCATATTCGGCGTGCCGATGAAGCCGGCCACGAACTGGTTGCCGGGCCGCCGATAGATCTCCGCCGGCGAGCCGATCTGCTCGATCACGCCGTCCTTCAGAAGCACGATCCGGTCGGCAAGGGTCATCGCCTCGAGCTGGTCGTGCGTGACATAGACGGTGGTGGTCTTCAGCGACTGGTGCAATCTCGCGATCTCAACCCGCATATGGTTGCGCAGCTTGGCGTCGAGATTGGAGAGCGGCTCGTCGAACAGGAACACTTTCGGCGTCTTGATCATGGCGCGCGCGATCGCAACGCGCTGCTGCTGGCCGCCGGAAAGCTCGGTCGGCTTTCGACCGAGATAGGGCTCCAGCCCAAGCGTCTTCGAGACCGCCTCGACCCGCTTCTTGATCTCGGCCGCCGGCACCTTCTGCCGCTTGAGCCCGAAGGCGACGTTGTCGAAGATCGTCATATGCGGATAGAGAGCATAATTCTGGAAGACCATGGCGATGCCGCGGTCGCCCGGCTCGAGATCGTTGACCACCTTGCCGCCGATCGACACCTCGCCGCCGCTGATGTCTTCCAGCCCCGCCAGCATCCTGAGAAGCGTGGACTTGCCGCAGCCGGAAGGCCCCAGGAACACGACGAACTCATGCTCCTCGATCGCGAGGTTGAGATCGCGGATGACGGTCGTGGCGCCATAGGCCTTGTCGACATGGGAGCAAACGATGGCGGACATCCCTTATCCCTTCTCGCCGGTCAGCAGGATCTGCAGCTTGACGTCCTGAGGCCTGCCTTGCGCGGCGCGCTCGAACGCCTTGATGCTCGCGGAGAAATCATAGGTGCCGGTAATCAGCGGCTTGAGGTCGACCTTGCCGGAGGCGATCAGCTGCAAGGCGCGGTCGAAAATGTTGGCATAGCGGAACACGGTCTCGATGCGCACTTCCTTGGAGATCGCCGCCGGCACATTGAGCTCGACCGTCTCCACCGGCAGCCCGACCAGCACCACCGCGCCGCCCGGCCGCACGATGTCGAACAGGTTGGCGAAGGCCTTCGGGCTGCCGCTCGCCTCGAATACGATATCGGCGCCCCAATTGTCCGTCGCGCTCCGCACCGCGTCGACCAGCGACTGCTCGCCGACATTGACCGGCACGATGCCCGGATACTGGCCGGCGATCTCAAGCTTGGGTGCGGAAAAATCGGAGATCAGCACCTTGGAACAGCCGCCCGCCAGCGCGGCGAGCGCGATCATGATGCCGATCGGGCCGCAGCCGACGACGACGGCGACGTCGCCCGGCACGATGCGGGCGCGCGCCGCCGCCTGCATGCCGATGGCGAAAGGCTCGACCATCGCGCCTTCGGCGAAGGAGACATTGTCCGGCAGCTTGTAGGTGAAGGCCGCCGGATGAACGGCGTATGGCGCCAGCACGCCGTGCACCGGCGGCGTCGCCCAGAAGCGGACGTCCGGGTCGACATTGTAGATGCCGAGCTTCGTCGCGCGCGAGGAAAGATTCGGCACGCCCGGCTCCATGCAGACGCGGTCGCCGACTTTCAGGTTCGTGACGTTGGCGCCGACCTCAACGATCGTTCCCGAGGCCTCATGGCCGAGCACCATCGGCTGGCGCACGATATAGCTGCCGATGGCGCCATGCGTGTAGTAATGCACGTCGCTGCCGCAGACGCCGACCGTGTGGATGGCGATCCGGACATCGTCCGGTCCGACGTCTTGCGGCAGCGCGATCTCGCGCAGCGACAGTTCGCCTTTTTTCTCAAGCACCAGTGCCCGCATCGGGTATCCTCGCTTCAACTTTTCTTTTGCCGGAAAACGGAATTCAGGAAGCCGCTCAGAACACCGAGGAAGAGCAGCGGCGGCAGCGACAGAAGCACCACCGAGGCATTGAGGATGCCCCAAGGCACGTTCATGCCTTGCTGCGACAGCTCGGAAGCCACGATCGGCAGCGTCTTGGCGTTGGAACTCGACAGCATCAGCGCGATCAGGAACTCGTTCCAGACCAGCACGAAGCTGAAGGCGATGGCGCCGACCAGCGAGCGCGCCGCGACAGGAAGCGCGATCCGCCAGAACACCGAATAGGCGCCGTAGCCGTCGACGAAGGCCGCCTCCTCGATCTCCTTCGGCACGCCCTGGAAGGCCGGGATCGCAAGCCACATGATCACCGAGATGGTCAGCAGCGAGTAGGTGACGATCAACGCGGGAAGCGTGTCGTAGAGGCCGATCTGCAGCCAGATCACCATCAGCGGGATGGCGACCGCCACCGGCGGCAGGAAGCGCAGCGAAAGCACGAAGAACTGGATGTCGCCGGCGAAGCGGTTGGGATAGCGCGCCACGGCATAGGCCGCCGGCAGGCCCAGCACGATGCCGATCAGCACGGCCGCGCCGCAGGCGACCGCAGAATTGTAGAGCCCGGTCAGCACGCTATCGCGGCCGAGGATGTAGCTGATATTGGCGAGCGTCGGCGTGAAGATCACCTTCGGCACGCGCGTGATGATGTCGACATTGTTCTTCAGCGCGTTGAGCGCCGTCCACACCAGCGGGAACACGGCCAGGAACCCGGCCAGCGCCAGGACGGCCTTGGCGATCAGGCGGCCCGGTTTCATCCGATATGGCCTCATGCCTGCACCCGCTTCCACAGCATGGTGAAGGTGATGACGGTCGCGATCATCATCAGCACCGCCATGGCCGAAGCATAGGACACCTTGCCGGATTCGATGAAGCCTTGCGAGAAGGCGTACATGTCGAGCGTTTCGGTCGCGACGCCGGGCCCGCCGCGCGTCATCACATAGATGAGGTCGAAGGAGCGCAGCGACTCGATCATCTTGACGAACATCAGGCTGATCAGCGGCGCCTTCAGCATCGGCAGTGTCACGTAGGCATGGATCTGCCAGCGCTTGGCGTGGTCGAGCCTGGCCGCCTCGATCGGCTGCGGCGGCAGGGTTTCGAGCAGCTTGAGCACGATGACGGCGAAGAACAGTCCCCATTGCCAGACATCCACCGAAGCGACGGCGAACAGCGCTGAGCCGGGCTTGGACAGCGGATCGAAGATCAACCCGCCGGTGATCAGCCGGTAGGGATAGGTGGCGATGCCGTAGAGCGGGTGATAGGCGAACTTCCAGACGAAGGCCGCCGAGACGCGCGGCAAAAGCACGGGGATGATGAACAACAGGCAGTAGAAGTTGCGCAGGCGCGGGCCGGCGACCTCGAACATCAAAACGCCTAGCCCGATCGCCACCACCATCGTCGCCACGACGGTGACGATCTCCCATTTCACCGAGACCCAGACGGCGTTGAGGAAACGGCGATCGCTAAAGAGATCGGCGAAGTTCGAGAACCACACCCAGGAATAGCCCGGCGCGCTCAATTCGCGGTTCTGCAGCGCGATCACGATGGCGTAGAGCGTCGGCACCATCGACAGCACCAGAAGGATGGCGAGGGTGGGAACCAGAAATGTGACCGGCAGGGAAGAGCGTCGCCGCATTGCCTCTCCTCGGGTTTGTCGCGGTGCCTTGGATCGAAGGGAACCCGCGGCGCGGATCCCGGCATTCCTTCGAATGCCGTGGACCGCGCGCCGCGGGCGGGAGGATTACTTCTTCTTCACCAGGTCGTTGGCATAGGCCTCGAGCTCGTTGAGGCCGCCCTTGATGTCGGTGCGCGTGCCGGTGACCAGTTCTTCCAGGATGATGCCCCAGCGGTCGCCGAGATCGGGCCAGCGCGGATCCTGCCAGAAGTTCACCGCCGTCACCTTCCCGGTTTCGGCCAGCGCCTGGCCGAGATCGGCGCCGTAGATGTCGGCGAACTCCTTGCTGGAGAGCACGCTGGTGCGGTTGAGCTCGCCGAACTGATGCGCGTCCAGCCGGCGCTTCTCGTTCTCCTTCGACGTCGCCCAGGCGATGAACAGGCCGGCGCATTTCTTCGCCGCGTCATCCGCATTGGCCTTGGTGCCTATGGCCAGCCCATGGCCATAGCCGCCGCCGGGCAGCGGCGACGGCGGCGGTAGGAAGCCAACCTTGCCGACCACCTGCGAGGTCTTCGGATCTACGGCCATGCCCGACAGCGGCGTCGATTCGACAAGGATCGCGACCTGGCCGGAGAGGAAGGCGCCGGTCGATTCATCCCAGCTGCCGGTCTGCGTGCCGGCGGCCGAGTCCTTGAAGAGCTTGAGATAGGTCTCTGTCGCCTTCACGGCGGCGTCGGAATTGAAAGCCGGCTTGTCGCCGTCGAACCACTTGCCGCCATAGGCCTTGAAGAACGGCATCCAGCGCCAGACATTGGCGCCCGAGCCGCGCGCGCCGCGCAGCGCGATGCCGTATATGCCCTTGTCGGCATTGGTCAGCTTCGGCACGTCGGCGATCAGCTCGTCCAGCGTCTTCGGCGGCTGGATGCCGGCGGCCTCCAGCACATCCTTGCGGTAAACCATCAAGTCGCCGCCGCCGGTCAGCGGCGCGAACCAGACCTTGCCGTCATAGGTGGCGACCTTCTGGCGGCCCGGATCGAAATCGGCATAGTCGTAGTCAGCCGGGTAATAATCGGTCAGCGGCACGATCCAGCCCGAGGAGGCGAACAGCGCCACATTGGCCTCGTCGACATAGTAGACGTTGTAATTGCCGACGGTGGAAGCATCGGCGCGCGACTTGGCGCGGCGGTCGTTCTCGTTGAGGTAGTCGATCTGGAACGAAGCGCCGGAGAGCTTCTTGAACTCATCCTTGGAGTCCTCCAGAAGCGTCAGCCCGTCGCGCGGCTGCGCCAGCACCTTGACCGGCGCCGAGCAGACGGGCGCCTGGGCAAGTGCTGCGGTTGACACGGAAGCGGTAAGCACGAACGCTGCGCCGAGGCTGGCAGCGAGCCGATATGATTTCATTGATTTTCTCCTCCAGGAACAGTCGCGAAGCGGCAGATCCTTGGCCAAGCGACCCTCACCGTCGCCCGTCTGACCTGTCACCCGTCGCCAAAATGAGCAGTTGGAAGAGGCGAGACTAGAAGCCCCGTTGCAGCAGACCTGTACTTTTATGCATTGTGCGCCGCAAAAAATGTCGCCGGCAGAGTCTGTCCGTCACACGAGTATCAGTGCAATCGGAAGTGGCCGGATATCGGCTGTGTCACGCTCTTAGCGTCAGCCGCTGCCGCGACAGCTTGCGGTAGGAGGACGGCGTCATCTTGTGCTTGCGCAGGAAGGCGCGGTTGAAGTTCGAGATGTTCATGTAGCCGACCTGGAAGCAGATGTCGGTTATCGGGATCTCGGTGTCTGCGAGCAGCTTGCAGGCCTGCCAAAGCCTCAGCTTGGCGACATGGTCGCTGAAGGAGTTGCCGGTGTTCTTCTGGAAGAAGCGCGAGAAGGTGCTTTCGCTCATCCCAGCCAAGGCTGCCACGTCCGGCAGCTTCAGATCCTCGGCGAAATGCTGGAACAGATAGATCAGCGAGCGCTGAATGATGTCGAGCGACTCCGCATCGAGAAGCGGCGAAAAGTCGGGCGACGACAACAGCGCGTATTCGTCGGTGGTGGCCAGAAGGTCGAGCAGCTCGAGGAACATGCGGAACCTTGCCAGCCCGTGCACTTCGCCCATTCTTTCCATCAGCTCGGCGCCGTCCAGCGCCGTCTGGCCGTGGAAGACCATGCCGCGCAGCGAGCGCTCCAAGAACGGCTCCAGCTCGCGCAACTCCGGCAGCAGCCCGGACGAACCGCGCAGCCGCTCGGCGTCGAACTGCAGCACGATATCGCGGCCCTCGATCAGCTCGCCCGGCTGCACCGCCGTCACCCAGTCATGTGGCAGCCCGCCGCCGACGAGGGTCAGGTAGCCCGGCCCGAACTCGCCGATATGGTCGCCGACCAGCACCACGCCGGACGATTTGCGCAGAAGATGGATCTCGTATTCCGGATGGAAATTCCAGACATTGCGCTCCCACGGATAATCGTCCAGCCGCCACAGGAAGCTCTCGCTCGCCTCCGTGACGATGTGCTCGAAGGCGGGCGCCGTGCGCGGAATCGCGGCCGTGTTCTTTCTGCGCCTGAACGGCATCCATTCCTCCCGGCATGGCGCGCCGGCTGCGCATGCCCGGGGGCATCCGTAGCAGCCTGCGGCCGGCAAATGAAGGAGGCGCGGGGAATCGCAGCTCCGCCTGGATCAATCGCTAACGCGGCCTCCTCCCTTGCCAACATGTCGCGTTTCGTTCACAAGGCGACGCAAATGGCGCCATTTTGCGCCATTGTGTGCGGCTTCCGGTCCCTTTTTGCCGACGCGCCGTGTTCTGAAAGAGCGGAACAATGTCTGCGATCGAAACCGGCGCCCTCGCGCCGGAAAACCTTTGGCGTCAGGAAATCAGGGCGACGGTGGCGCTTGCCTGGCCGATGGTGCTGACCAATCTCGGCCAGACGGCCATGACCGCGACCGATGTCATGATGATGGGCCGGCTGGGGCCGGATACGCTCGCGGCCGGCGCGCTCGGCTCCAACCTCTATTTCATGCCGCTGATCTTCGGCCTCGGCCTGATGCTGGCGACCTCGCCGATGATGGCGACCGAGCTCGGCCGCCATCGCCATTCGGTGCGCGACCTGCGCCGCACGGTGCGACAGGGCCTGTGGCTGGCGATCCTTATCTCGATCCCGATCTGGTTTTTTCTCTCGCATGGCGAAGAGGTGCTTCTGGCCATGGGCCAGAAGCCAGAGCTCGCGCATCAGGCCGGCATCTATCTGCACTGGCTGCAATGGGCGGTGCTGCCCTTCTACGGCTATATCGTGTTGCGCTCCTTCATCTCGGCGCTGGAGCGGCCGAGCTGGGCGCTGATCATCGTTTTCGTCGCGGTCGCCTGCAACGCCTTCTTCAACTGGGTGTTCATGTTCGGCAACCTCGGCGTCAAGTCGATGGGCATTGCCGGCTCTGGTCTCGCCACCACTCTGTCCAGCACGCTGATGTTCATCGGCCTGGCGGCGGTGGTGATCAAGGAGAAGAAATTCCGCCGCTATCGTCTGTTCGGCCGCTTCTGGCGCTCCGACTGGCCGCGTTTCCGCGGGTTGCTGCGGCTCGGCCTGCCGATCGCCGGCATCCTCGCCTTCGAGGTGACGATCTTCAATGCGGCGGCGCTGCTGATGGGCCTGATCGATGCGGATTCGCTCGCCGCCCACGCGATCGCCATCCAGATCGCCTCGATCTCTTTCATGGTGCCGCTTGGCCTCAACCAGGCGGTCACGGTCCGGGTCGGCCTGGCGCATGGCGCCGGCAATCCGGAAGGGGTGTCGCGCGCTGGCTGGACTGCCTTCGTCATCGGCGTCTCCTTCATGGCGCTGATGGGGCTGGTGATGATCCTCTGGCCGCACGCGCTGATCAGCGCCTTCATCGACCTTGCCGATCCGGCCAATGCCAGGGTGATCACGCTCGCCGTGTCGTTCCTGGTGTTCGCCGCGCTGTTCCAGATCTTCGACGGCGCCCAGGCGGTAGCCGCCGGCATGCTGCGCGGCCTGCACGACACCAAGGTGCCGATGATTTATGCCGCGATCGGCTATTGGGGCGTCGGCCTGCCGCTCGGCGTGCTGCTCGCATTCCATTTCGGCCTGAACGGCGTCGGCATCTGGATCGGCCTGGCCTCGGGGCTGGCCGTGGTGGCGGCGCTGCTGCTCGCGCGCTGGCTCCGGCGCGACCGCATCGCGCCACAGCTCGCCTTCGGGCATTGATCGACAAAGGCTGCCGGTCCGGTCGGCAGCCTTTCGCCGGCTCAGTGCGCCCCTGCGCGCTGCTCCAGCCTCCGTGCGTATTGCGTCAGCGGAAAACACAAGACGAAGAAGATCAACGCCACCAGCCCGTAGACCTTGAACGGCTCGAAGGTCGCATTGTTGATGGCGTTGGAGGTTCTGACCAGTTCCTCGAAGCCGATGATCGAGGTCAGCGCCGTCGATTTGATCAATTGCACCAGGAAGCCGACGGTCGGCGCGCGGGTGATCGCGAAGGCCTGCGGCAGTATGATTAGCCTGAGCTCCTGCAGGTAATGCAGCCCGAGGCTGGCGCCGGCGTCCCATTGTCCCCTCGGCAGCGCGTCGACGCCGCTGCGCCAGATCTCGGCGAGATAGGCGCTGGCGAAGAAGGTCAGGCCGAGCACCGCCGCCGTCCACGGCTCGATGCGCAGCCCCAGCATCGGCAGGCCGAAGAACATCAGGAAGAGCTGCATCAACAGCGGCGTGCCCTGGAACAGCGCGATGTAACCCGAAGCGAACCGCTTGATCCATTTGTTCCGGGCGATTCGGAAGAACAGCACCACCAACCCGACCAGCGCGCCGCCGATGAAGGCGGCGAGCGACAAAAGCACCGTCCAGCGCGCGGCAAGCAAGAGGTTGCGCACGATGTCCCAGAGAGTGAACTCGATCATGACACGCCGGCTCCGAGAACGCGGCGGCCGCCACTGACGAGCAGCCGGCGCAGCCCCATCGACAGGCCGAGATAGACCATCGTCACCACGAAATAGGTCTCGAAGGCGCGAAACGTGCGGGCCTGCAGCATGTCGGCCTCGTAGGTCAGCTCGCGCACCGCGATCTGCGACACCACGGCCGATTCCAGCATCATGATGACGATCTGGCTGGTCAGCGCCGGGTAGATCACCTTCAGCGCCTGCGGCAGCACGATTTTGATGAACACCTGGCGTGGCCTCAGCCCAAGCGCCAGCGCGGCTTCCGTCTGCCCGCGCGGCACGGCGTCGAGACCGGCGCCGACGATCTCGATCGTGTAGGCCGCCATGTTGAGCGTCATCGCCAGCATCGCGGCCAGGATCGGGTCGAGTCTGATGCCGAGGCTGGGCAGGCCGAAGAAGATGAAGAACAGCTGCACCAGGAACGGCGTGTTGCGCATCACCTCGACATAAACGCCGATAGCGAGCTGAAGCGGCTTGGGGCCGTTTCTCTTTCCTGCCGCGCCGAGGATGCTGAGGAAAGTTCCGGCGAACGTCGTGACGGCGATCAGAAGCAGCGTCATCGCCGCGCCGCGCGCGATCACGCCCGCCGCACCCGCAAGCCAGCCGAAGTCGAGGCTGTAGCCCATGGCGATTGACCTTGTTGGAGGCGCCCGACCCAAGAGGAGGCTCGGCTCCTGTTACGGAGCCGAACCGATCGGCATCAATCCTTGAGGTTGGCGGGATTGAGCGGCGTCTTCAGCCAGGCCTTGGAGCTTTCGTCCAGCTTGCCGTCGGCGAGCATCTTGGCGACCGCGTCGTTCACCGCGTTCTTCAGCCGGTCCTCATTCTTGTTGAGGCCGATATGCGAGGGCGAGGTCAAGAGCTGGAATTTCTGCTCCGGCTGCAGCGCATCCTGCTTGGCCAGCACCTGAGCGCCGACATCGTTGCCGACCACCATCAGCTGCGTCTGGCCGGAGATGAAGGCCTGGATGACGGAATTGTAGTTGTCGAAGCGGCGGATATCGGCGGACGAGGGCGCCGCCTCGGTCAGCGACGTATCCTCCAGCGTGCCGCGATTAACCGCGATCGACTTGTCGGCAAGGTCTTCCTTGCCTTTGACCGCGAGCGCTTTCGGCCCGATGACGGCGATGTAATAGGGCGCGTAGGCGGCGGCGAAGTCGATCACCTGCTCGCGCTCCTTGGAGTAGCCGACGCTCATCAATATATCGACGCGCTTGTCGGTGAGATAAGGGATGCGGTTCTGGCCGGTGACGCTGACCAGGTTGAGCTTCACCTTCAAGGCATCGGCGATCGCCTGCGCGACGTCGATGTCATAGCCCTTGATGCTCATGTCGGCGCTGGCCGAGGAAAAGGGCGGGAAGTCGGAGAAGATGCCGACATTGATGGCGCCGGCCTTGGTGATGTCGTCGACGGCGTCGGCCTTGGCCTGGGTGGCGAGGCCGGCAGCGCCGAGCATCATCGCCGCCGCGACTATGGATTTCAATGCATTGCGAAGAGTCATTTTTTGGTTCCCCTGCTGGAAGCTTGTTTGTTGCGTCCGGCCGCCGGCTCCAGCGCGGCGGCCGTATTGGCTAAAGCAATTCCAGGAAAAGTGTGACGCGGTTTTCTGTCCGGAATTGCGTGAAACTAAGAAGTCTCAGCCCTTCCTGATCGCCGGGCTGAACACCATGAGGCTCAGAATCTCGAACAGGACCTGCGCGCCGACATGGGCGGTGTTGGTGGTCGCGTCGTATTGCGGCGCCACCTCGACGACGTCGCCGCCGACGATGTTGAGGCCCTTCAGGCCGCGCAGCAGCTCCAGCACCTCGCGCGTCGTCAGCCCGCCGACCTCCGGCGTGCCTGTGCCGGGCGCGAAGGCGGGGTCGATGCTGTCGACGTCGAAGGAGATGTAGGTCGGCCCGTCGCCGACAATCTTGCGCGCCTTCTCGATGATGGCCGGGATACCGAGCCCGGTCACCTCCTCGGCATGCACGACCGTCATGCCGGACTCGTAGGTGAACTCCCACAGATATTCGGCCGAGCCGCGTATGCCGATCTGGATGGTGCGCGAGGGATCGAGCACGCCGTCCAGCACCGCGTTGCGGAAAGGGCCGCCATGGTGGAACTTGGTCATGTCGAACAGCCCGCTGGTGTCGCAATGGGCGTCGATATGGATCATGCCGACGGGCGACTTCTTGCCGACCGCCTTCAGGATCGGATGGCTGATCGAATGGTCGCCGCCGACCGAGAGTGGCAGCACGCCGGCATCGACGATCTGGTTGGTGCGCTTTTCGATGTCCTCGTGGCTGATCTCCAGCCGGTAGCGGCTGCGGAACGGCGTGTCGCCGATGTCGGCGACGCGAAGCTCATGCGTCGGCGCGCATTCCAGCACATGATTGTAGGGCCCGATGCGTTCGATGGCGCGCAGCGCGCGCGGCCCGAAGCGCGAGCCGGGCCGGTTGGTGACGCCGAGATCCATCGGCACGCCGATCATCGCCACCTGCAGGTCGCCGAAATCCGGGTTCTCGGCGGCGATCTCGCGATAGGGCGCGGCGAGGAAGGTCGGGATGCCGGAATAGGGGGCAAGCCGCGTGCCCGACTTGTTGAAGATCTTGTCGGCGACCTTGCGGAATTTCGGGTCGAACATCTCGCCGCCATGGCTCTCGCCATATTTGCGGCGCAACGCTTCGAGCTTGCCGCGATCGTAACCCATGTCCGGTCCTCCTGTGCTTGCCGCCCGCACGGACGATTTGCCAGGCCAGCCACGGATCCAGCCCCTTGCCGGCTGGATCGTTGCTCGCTGTCCTTGCGGATTCCACGTCTCTTGAAGCTGTTTCGGGCAAAAGTGTCGGGCAGCGGCATTGAAAAATCAATTGATATTGTTAGGGTCTTGATTGTGAGAAAATCTCACAAAGTAGGAGCCCTTCCATGGCCAAGCGCCTGCCGCCGCTGAACCCGCTGCGCGCCTTCGAGGCCACGGCGCGGCACGCCTCGCTGACCAAGGCGGCGGGTGAGCTCAATGTCACGCATGGCGCCGTCAGCCACCAGATCAAGGCGCTCGAGCAATCGCTCGGCGTGAAACTCTTCGAGCGCACCGGCCGGCGGGTGAAGCTGACGCCGCATGGCGCCGAATTCCTGCCGGCGGTTTCGACTGCCTTTGAAGGCATCGCCGCCGCCACGCAGCGCATGACGCGGCCGGCGAGTGCCGGCACGCTGTCGGTGTCCTGTGTGCCGGCGCTTCTGCTGCTTTGGATGACGCCACGGCTCGGCTCCTTCACGGCGCAATATCCCGACATCCAGCTGACGCTGATCCCGTCCAACGATCCCAAGGACATCCGCGCCGGGGATATCGACGTCTGCGTGCATTATGGCGACGGTGGCTGGAGCGACTGCTGGATACGCAAATGGTCCGGGCTGGAATTGTTTCCCGTGGTCAGCCCGACGCTGATCAACAACCGGCCGATCCGCAGCGTCCGCGACCTCGCCGATCACGTCTTCCTGCATGGCGACGATGGCCGTGAATGGCACACCTGGCTGGCCGCCGCCGATGCGCTCGATCTCGAGCGCGGCCGCCGCCACCGTCTGGGCGATGCGCGCATGGCGACGGAGGCCGCCGTGCATGGCCACGGTGTCGCGCTCGGCGACTCGGTGACTGCGCGCGCCTTGCTTGCCAGGGGCATGCTCGTCGCGCCCTTCACGCTCTCGGTGCCGGCGGTCGACGATTTCTACGTCGTCTGCCGCAACGAGATGCGATCGGCGCCGATCGTCCAGCTGTTCATCGACTGGCTGTTCGCGGAGAAGGAGCAGGACGAGGCCCGCGCCGATGCCCCCGTGGCCGGCCGCCTGCCGAGCCGCAGGAAACGTCCCGCGCTGAAGGTTATCGGCGCCAAAGCAATTCCAGGAAAAGTGTGAAGCGGTTTTCCGTCTGGAATTGCGTCAAAACAAAAAAACTGGAGCATTTCGCCGTTTCCGTGAAACGGTGGAAATGCGCCAGGGCCCTGTCCTGACGGCTGGACTTGCATAGCCGCTTTTTGTCGGGCCAGCTTGCAAAGCGGGGAGCGCGTTCGAAAATACAATGCTAAGAGGCAGTTGGCTGAGGCATTCCAGGAAAACCGCGCGACGGTCTTCCAAGCGGAGTTGCTCGAACAAGGACTTGAAGCTTGGCGCCCGCGTTTGAGTGCGTCGTGCTTCATGGGTGAGGAAGCATGGCAAAGACTGACATAGCGCGGCGCGTCTACAACCACACCTGGAAGCTGGACCCGATCGTCCGCAGCCTGCTGGACACCGATTTCTACAAGCTTCTGATGCTGCAGATGATCTGGGGCATGTATCCCAAGGTCGACGCCACCTTCACCTTGATCAACCGCACGACCTCGGTGCGCTTGGCCGACGAGATCGACGAAGGAGAATTGCGCGAGCAGCTCGACCATGCCCGCACGCTTCGCTTTTCGAAAAAGGAGATGATCTGGCTGGGCGGCAACACTTTTTACGGCCGCAAACAGATCTTCGAGCCGGAATTCCTCGCATGGCTAGAGGATTTCCGCTTGCCCGCCTACGAGCTGTCCCGGCGCGACGGCCAGTACGTGCTCTCCTTCCCCGGCCCCTGGATGTACACCACGCTCTGGGAAATCCCGGCTTTGGCCATCATCAACGAGCTGCGTTCCCGCGCGGCGATGCGTTCCTTCGGCCCCTTCGCGCTCGATGTGCTCTATGCTCGCGCCAAGGCCAAGATGTGGGCCAAGACCGAGCGGCTGAAGGCGCTGCCTGGCATCCGCATTTCCGACTTCGGCACAAGACGCCGTCACTCTTTCCTTTGGCAGCGTTGGTGCGTCGAGGCGTTGAAGGAAGGCATCGGTGATGCCTTCACCGGCACCTCCAACGTGCTTCTGGCCATGGACAACGACCTCGAGGCTTTGGGTACCAACGCCCATGAACTGCCGATGGTGTTTGGGGCTCTTGCCAACTCCGAGGAGGAGTTGCGGCAGTCGCCCTACAAGGTGCTGCAGGACTGGCAGCGCTATTATGGCGGCAATCTCCTGATCGTGCTGCCCGACGCCTTCGGCACGGACTCCTTCCTGCGCGAGGCGCCGGACTGGGTCGCCGACTGGACCGGCTTCCGCCCTGACAGCGCGCCGCCGATCGAGGGCGGCGAGAAGATCATCGACTGGTGGCGCAAGAGGGGCAAGGACCCCAAGCAGAAGCTGCTGATCTTCTCCGACGGCCTTGAGGTCGAGACCATTGAGGAGACCTACAGGCACTTCCGCGGCAAGGTGCGCATGTCCTTCGGCTGGGGCACCAACCTCACCAATGATTTCGAAGGCTGCGCCCCGACGGAGACTGACAGCCTCGACGCGATCTCGCTGGTCTGCAAGGTGACGGAAGCCAATGGACGGCCGGCGGTGAAGCTGTCGGACAATCCCGCCAAGGCGACAGGGGATGAGAAGGAAATCAAGCGGTATCTGCGCATCTTTGGCGAGAAGGGCAGGGTGGAGCAGTTGGTGAAGGTGTAGAGGGCGGCTCCCTGTGGCATCGTCGAGCGGTCCTGCGAGGCTGGATAGGTCGAGTTCCTTCGCCCCCCTCTCTGTCCTGCCGGACATCTCCCCCTCAAGGGGGGAGATTAAGCTTGTGTCTCCGCTTTCGCCAACCTTCGACGTTGCGAAGGAAGAACCGGCGCTGAAACTGCTAATCTCCCCCCTTGAGGGGGAGATGTCCGGCAGGACAGAGAGGGGGGCCGTAGAACGCCGTCGCCGCAGGTTAGCCTTCTCTCTCGCTTTCCTCGCTGCTCTCCCCACCCCCGCATTCGCCCACGCCTCCGATCGCGGTCACGTCCTGCTTCTCCCGACCGGCTACTACATCGCCGGCGGCGCGCTGGCCGTGGCCGTCAGCTTCCTCGTCCTGGCGCTGCTGCCGCCCGCCGCCCTCGACCGCTTCTGGCGCCGGCGCTTGCCCATGCTCACCTTCGGCGATGCTCCGCGCACCCTCTTCAGCTTGATTTCCTTTGCCGGCTTCATACTTCTCGTCGCCGCCGGCTTTCTCGGCAGCCGCGATCCGCTCTCCAACCCGCTGCCGCTGCTGATCTGGACGCTGCTCTGGGCAGGCTTCACGCTGCTGCAGGGCTTGCTCGGCGATCTCTGGGTATGGCTCAACCCATGGTACGGGCCGTGGCGTGTCGCCTCTCGCGTCTTCGGCCTTCCTGCGGACGATGCAAACCGATCGCGCCTGCCCAACTGGCTCGGCTACTGGCCGGCCTTCGTGCTGTTCTTAGCCTTCGCCTGGTTCGAGCTGATCGATCCCGCCCCCGACGATCCGGCCCGCCTCGCCTTTGCTGCCGGCCTCTACTGGCTGGCGAGCTTCATCGCCATGCTCATCTTCGGCTACGGCTCCTGGAGCAAGCGCGGCGAATTCCTGAGCGTCTTCTTCTCGATGGTCGCCCGCTTCGCGCCATTCGAGCGTGACGAAGGCCGGCTGAAACTCTGCTGGCCGGGCGCCAAATTGCTCGCCGCGGAGCCACTGCCGCCAAGCGGCACGGCTTTCCTCCTGCTGGCGCTGTCGTCGGTGTCCTTCGACGGCCTGTCGAAAACCTTCTTCTGGCTCGGCCTGTTCGGTGTCAATCCGCTGGAATATCCCGGCCGCACCGCGCTGATCGGCATCGGCAGTTTTGGCGTGGTGCTCACCTTCGTCTTGCTGGCGGCGGTGTTCGCCCTGGCCGTCTTTCTCGGCCAGCTCCTCCCCGGCGACAAACATTCTTTCGGCGAGGCGGCCGGCCTGCTGGTCTGGTCGATCGTGCCGATCGCGCTTGCCTATCACATCGCGCACTACCTCGCGGTGCTGCTGGTCGACGGCCAGTACGCGCTGGTCGCGCTCTCCGATCCTTTCGCGCTCGGCTGGAATCTCTTCGGCACCGCCGACAGGATGGTCGAGGCGGGCATTGTCGCCGGCGCCGAGTCGGCCCGGTGGCTCTGGAATCTGCAGGCCGGTGTCATCATCGGCGGCCATGTGCTGGCCGTGCTCGTCGCGCATGGCCTTGCCTGGCGTCTCCATCGGCAGCCGTCGCGCGCAGCGCTCAGTCAATTGCCACTCACCTTGCTGATGATCGCCTACACGATCTTCGGCCTTTGGTTGCTTGCCACGCCGACCGCCGGATGACACAAAGCGTGCCAACGATGCCGTCGGGTAAAGCTCGCTTGCCAGGCCAAAGCTTTGGTGATTTAGTTTGTACACATGCAATTTTTCCATCCTTCGGAACGGGATGGATTAGCCGCCTTATCGCTGGTCAAGACTGAAAAAACAGGGGAACCGACATGGCTGACAAGAACGGATTTTTCGATCTCTCCAAGACGACGCTGTCGCGCCGCACCGCGCTGAAGGGCATCGCCGCCGGCGCGGGCCTTGCGCTGGCGCCCGGCTTCGTCCGCTACAGCCAGGCGCAGAGCTCGGCGCCGATCAAGATCGGCTTCCAGTCGCATCGCACCGGCATCGGGGCCGCCTATGGCCGCTGGTACGAGAAGACAAGTGCTGCCGCCGTCAAGGCGATCAACGACGCCGGCGGCATCAGCGGCCGCAAGGTCGAGCTGGTGATCGAGGACGACGGCACCGATCCGGCGCGCGGCGCCGAGGTGGTCAACAAATTCGCCAAGCAGCACAAGACCGATATCGTCTTCGGCACCTTGTTCTCGCATGTGGTGATCGGCTCGGCGCCCGCCGCCGGCGAGAACAAGATCCCCTATTTCGTGGTCAGCGAAGGCCATCACGTCGCCTCGACCAAACTCAACCGCTACGTCTTCCAGCCCGGCATCACCGACGTGAAGAGCCAGATCCAGTCCATGGCGCCGTGGATCGCGGCGAACGCCGGCAAGAAGGTGACGCAGATCTTCCCCGACTTTGCCTTCGGCTACGACCATCGCGACTACCTGCCGCCGGCGCTGAAGGCGCAAGGCGCCGACGTCATCGCCCAGATCGCCATCCCGCCGACGGAATCGTCCTTCACCAAATACTTCCCGCAGATCCCGGCCGAGACCGAGGTGATCTACCACGTCATGGTCGGCCCTGCGGTGCTCACCTTCGTCAAGGAGCTCGGCGAGTTCTACGGTTCGCAAAGGCCGCAGCTTTTCGGCTTCATGGATTCGCTCGAGGCCGTCGACATCAACAGCCCCGGCCTCGAATTCCTCGACGGCAGCCATTTCTGGGAAGGCTCGCCGCGCTACGCGCAGCCCGATGATTCCGCCGCGCAGAAAGCCTATCGCGCCGCCGTCGGCATCGACGACAATGGCGCCGCGGTCGGCGATCCCAAGGACATCTCCACCGCCTCGCACATGTTCGGCTGCTGGGAAACGCTCTACGTGGTCAAGAAGGCGATGGAAGATGCCGGCTACAAGGGACCGGAGGACCGCGCCAAGCTGGTCGAGGCGACCGAGGCGCTGAAGGAATTCGCCGAGGGACCGGAACATCCGCAGGGCCCGAAGACCTTCAACGGCAAGATCCACCAGTGTTTCGGCATCCAGAACATCTCCAAGGTCGAAGGCGGCAAGCTCAAGGTCGTGCACAAGACCAAGATCGAGGACGGCCTCTACGAGCCGGAAGGGGATTACACGACGCAGGCGCTGTAGGTTCATTCCAACCAGCGTGAGCGCCCAGGCCCCCCTCTCTGTCCTGCCGGACATCTTCCCCTCAAGGGGGGAGATCAGCTGTTATTTCCGCTTTCGCCAATCGCTCAGGCCGGCAGGTGGGCGCCTTCGCAGGAACTGCCAATCTCCCCCCTGCCCGGCAGGGCAGAGAGGGGGGTCTCGCGCCTCCGTTGGCAAATAATCCATGCATTTCGGACCCCACCTCCTCCTCGCCGCCCTTGAAGGCCTGGTCACCTCCGCCGTGCTGGCGCTGACGGCGCTCGGCCTGTCGCTGGTGTTCGGCGTCATGCGCATCGTCAATGTCGCTCACGGCGAGTTCTTCATGCTGGGCGCGGTGCTCGCCTGGGCGGTCTCGACGGCGATTTCCGGCCATCCGGCGGTAGGCTTCGTCGCAGCACTCGTGGTCGCGCCCTTGCTCGTTGGGCTGGTCGCATTCCTCGCCGAATGGCTGGTGCTGCGGCGGCTGAACTACAATCCCGAAAGCACCATCGTCGCCACCATCGGCATGCTCTACATCATCCAGCAGCTGGCGCTCACCTTCTACGGTCCAGAGGCGCGCCCGGTCGAGCCGCCTTTCAGCTACCGCATCCTTCTGCCCTGGTTCGGCTATTCCGGCTACAAGCTCTCGGTGGTCGCCGCTTCCGCTTTCCTGCTCGTGATCACCTGGCTGGTGCTGACGCGCACGAAGATCGGCCTGATCATGCGCGCCACCCAATATGATCGCGAGACGGCGCAGGCCTTCGGCATTCCTGTCGAGCGCGTCTATGCCGGCGTCTTCGCCATAGGCGCCATGCTGGCGGCGATCGCCGCGGTGCTGATCGTGCCGATCAGCCAGGCGCATTATCTGATGGGACAGGACCCGCTGCTTCTGTCCTTCATCGTCGTCATCATCGGTGGCCTGGGATCGCTCCGCGGAACCGTGGTCGCTGCCGTCCTGATCGGCCTCTCCGACGGCATCATCTCGATGTTCTTCTCGCCGACGCTCGCCAAGATCATCGCCACGCTGGTGGTCGCCATGGTGCTGGTGTTCCGCCCGCAAGGCCTGTTCGGAACCGCGCCGCGATGAGGGATGCTTCGCCGGCAAAGACCTATGCCCTGCATATCGGCGTCATCGCGCTTTTGTTCGCGCTGAACTTCGTCCTGCCGGATTACCATCAGGGTCTGTTTGCTCGAATCATGGTACTGGCGGTCTTCGCCATGGGCTACAATCTGCTCTTCGGCTATGTCGGCCTGCTCAGCCTCGGCCACGCCATGTTCTTCTCGGCCGGCCTCTATGGCGCGGGCCTGACCGTCTACCATATCGGCTGGGGCGTGCCGGAAGCCTTCGTCGCCGGCGTCGCCTGTGGCGCGCTGCTCGCCCTGGTTATCGGCCTGCTGGCGCTGCGCACCTCGGGCGTGGCGTTCATGATCGTCACCATGATGTTCGCTCAGGTCTTCTATCTGCTCATCCTCTATTTCGCCGCCTGGACCGGCGGCGACCAGGGGCTGGTCATCCAGCAGGCATCGCGGGTGATTTCGATCGGCGGCGCATCCCTCGACCTGACCAACCCGACGGTGCGCTACATGGGCGCGCTGGCGCTGCTCTCGGTCGTGCTGCTCATCGCGCTCGCCCTTGTCCGCTCCCGCTTCGGCCGTGTGCTGGTCGCCATCCGAGAAAACGAAGAGCGCACGAAGATGCTTGGCTATGACACGGTCGCCAACAAGCTCATCGCTGTCGTCGCCTCCGGCGCCATCTGCGCCGCGTCTGGCGCCACCTATGCGCTGCTGTTCGGCTATGTCGGATCGAATTTCGCGTCGATCCAGTATTCGATCCTGCCGCTGCTCTGGGTGCTGCTTGGCGGCGCCGCGACCACGCTCGGGCCGCTCATCGGCACCCTGTTCATGTACTATGTCACCGACATCACCAGCGGCTTCACCTCGGCCTATCTGCTGATCGTCGGCGTCGCGCTCATCCTGCTCGTCCTGTTTGCCCCAAAGGGCATCATGGGCAGCATCCGCGAGCGCTGGCTGGGGTGGCTGCCATGATGCCGTTGCTCACCACCAAGGGTCTTTCGCGCCAGTTCGGTGGCCTGCGCGCCGTCGACGGCGTCGACTTCGCGCTGATGCCGGGCGAGATCCGCGCCGTCATTGGCCCGAACGGCGCCGGCAAGACGACTTTCGTCAGCCTGCTCTCGGGCCGCATCCGGCC
>NZ_RZRY01000220.1:0-9005 GCF_003998035.1 Mesorhizobium sp. M2A.F.Ca.ET.039.01.1.1
GTTCGCCGCAGCGCCGCGCCAAGCCGACCGCTTGGCGCTGCGGCGACCGCATCATAGGGAGAGAAAACTGTTACCTATGTATCCGGTTCAAAGTGTTACCCATCTATCCGCTGGACACCGGCAGGGCAATGAGGGGCAGGGCCGAGGCTTGAGATTGTCTTTTCGTCCGCACGGCCTATAGGCGCAGTGATCGCCTAGGGCAGCGCCGCCCCTCATCCGCCCTTCGGGCACCTTCTCCCCGTGAACGGGGAGAAGGAAAGGTCAAGCTTATCCAAACACCCGCTTGAAGATCGTGTCGACATGCTTGGTGTGGTAGCCGAGGTCGAATTTCTCGCGGATCTCGGCTTCGGAGAGGGCCGCCGTCACATCCTTGTCGGCGAGCAGTTCCTCGAGGAAATCGGCGCCTTGCTCCCAGACTTTCATGGCGTTGCGCTGCACCAGGCGATAGGCGTCCTCGCGTGACAGGCCGGCCTGCGTCAGCGCGAGCAGCACACGCTGCGAATGCACCAAGCCTCTGAACTTATTGAGGTTCTTCTCCATGTTCTCGGGATAGACGAGCAGCTTGTCGACGACGCCGGTCAGGCGCGCCAGCGCGAAATCCAGCGTCACCGTCGCGTCCGGCCCGATCATGCGCTCGACAGAGGAATGCGAAATGTCGCGCTCATGCCACAGCGCCACGTCTTCCATGGCGGGCACGGCCATCGACCGCACCATGCGGGCGAGGCCGGTGAGATTTTCGGTCAGCACCGGGTTACGCTTGTGCGGCATGGCAGACGAACCCTTCTGGCCCGGCGAGAAATACTCTTCCGCTTCCAGCACTTCGGTGCGCTGCAGATGGCGGATCTCGACGGCCAGACGTTCGACCGACGAGGCGATCACGCCCAGCGTGGCAAAGAACATGGCATGCCGGTCGCGCGGGATGACTTGCGTCGACACCGGCTCCGGCTTCAGCCCGAGCTTTGCCGCCACATGCTCTTCGACATATGGCTCGATGTTGGCGAAGGTGCCGACCGCGCCGGAGATGGCACATGTCGCGATATCCTCCCGCGCATGCACCAGACGCTCGCGGCAGCGCGAGAACTCGGCATAGGCTTGCGCCAGCTTGATGCCGAAGGTGGTCGGCTCGGCGTGGATGCCGTGGCTGCGGCCGATGGTGACAGTGTCCTTGTGCTCGAAGGCGCGGCGCTTCAGCGCGGCGAGCAGGGCGTCGATGTCGGCGAGCAGGATGTCGCTGGCCCGCGTCAATTGCACCGCAAGGCAGGTGTCCAACACGTCCGACGAGGTCATGCCCTGGTGGATGAAGCGGGCATCCGGTCCGACGAATTCGGCGAGATGGGTGAGGAAAGCGATGACGTCATGCTTGGTGACGCGCTCGATCTCGTCGATCTTGGCGACGTCGAATTTGGCCGCGCCGCCTTTTTCCCAGATGGTCCTTGCCGCTTCCTTCGGGATGACGCCCAGCTCCGCCAGCGCATCGCAGGCATGCGCCTCGATCTCGAACCAGATGCGGAAGCGGGTTTCGGGCGACCAGATGGCGACCATTTCCGGCCGGGAATAGCGAGGGATCATCTGTTTTCAGTCCTGCCTGGGAGAAGCGTCGGCCGCGTCCTAACAGAGGCGGGCCCAATGCTCAACGCTGCTGCCGCGCAAACCAGATGCTAACCCCGACAAGTGCCGCAAAGCCCAGCGGAAAATAGAGTCGAACGCCAAGCGCGAGGAACTGGTGGAGCGCTGTCGGCAGCGTGAAGGTGAATTCATGCCTATCACGCCATGGTGAACGAGACGCGCCGTGCGATGCATCCAATCCGGCGTTCATTTGTTATTGTCGGCCGTCTCGCATCCGAAAGGGCACATCCAGCGGAGAACCAGCATGAGCACCGACATCAGCAAGATACGCGGACATATGGAAGTGATCGGCGCCGATGGCGTCCATATCGGCACCGTCGACAAGGTCGAGGGCGACCGGATCAAGCTGACCAAGGCCGACAGCGGCATGGGCTCGCACAAGGGCCATCATCATTACATTTCGCTCGCCCTGGTCGCGGAGATCGACGGCGAGAAGGTCTGGCTTTCCGCGAATTCCGATGTCGCCGTCACCTTCGAGGAAGAGAAATCCGATCCGACCTGATCGGCGCCAACCCGATCAGCGCGACGCCCATACCGGGAATAGGTCGCCGTCGGCTGGCGTCGCGGCATGGACGCCGCGGCTGATAGCCCGCGCCATGGTCGCGCCGGCCGCCGCGAACAGGTCGATCGCGGCATCGGCGCCGAGCTCGATGCCGCTCCTGCCGGTCGCCAGGGCGAACACCAGATCGCCGTCCGCCGGCGTATGGGTCGGCCAGATGGCGCGGGCGAAGCCGTCATGCGCTGAAATCGCCAGCCGCTTGGCGGCGGCTTTGGTCAACACGGCGTCGGTGGCGATAACGGCGATGGTGGTGCTGCCGGCTTCCCCATGTCCGCCGACACGCCGATCGCGGTATTTCAGCAGGATCTTCCTGGCGTCTTTTGGCAGTGGATCGGGGTAGCCCAGGCCGCCGAATTCGTCGCCGATCTCGAAGGGCGCTGACCAGAAATGGCGGCTGCCGCCAACCGTCACCGAGCCGGTGGGATTGACGGCGGCAAGTGCGCCGATGGTGACGCCGCTGTCGAGCACGGTCGAGGCTGAGCCCAGACCGCCCTTCAGCCAGGAGGCCAACGCGCCGGTGCCGGCTCCGGCCGTACCGATGGCGAAATCGGCGATTGCCGTCTGCACGGCCTCATAGCCGAGCTCGCGATAGGGCGGATAACGGCCCCAATCCTTGTCGCCGCCATTGCGCAGGTCGAACAGGATCGCGGCCGGCACGATCGGCACGCGGAAGCCGCCGACCTCGACGCCGATGTTCTTCTCGCGCAGCGCCGCCTGCACGCCTGAGGCGGCGTCGAGGCCGAAGGCCGAGCCCCCGGACAGGACGACGGCATGGATCGTCACGATCGAATTCTGAGGCTCCAGCAGGTCGGTCTCGCGCGTGCCCGGCGCGCCGCCCAGCACCTGGACGCCAGCCACGGCAGGTTCGTCGCACAGCACCACCGTGACGCCGGATTTCAGCCTTGCGTCGCTGGCATTGCCCACGCGGAGGCCCGCAACGTCGGTGATCAGATTGCGCGGTCCGGTGTGGAACATCAGTTATCCTCCAGCGGCACGAAATGCGTGCCGTCGAAGCGGAAGACGCGGAACGGGTTCTGGCTGAGGTCGCCCGTGTCGTCGAAGCGGATGGTGCCGATCGCGGTCGTGAAATCATGGCCGGTCAGCGCTTCGCCGAGCGGTTTCCCCGAGCTTTCCGCATCGGCAGTCGCGGCCTTGGCGATCTCGACCGCCGCATAGGACGGCAGCGTGTAGCCGTCCGGCACGATGTTTTTTGCGCCGAGGGCCTGCACGATCCTGGGGTCGGCGACTTCCGACCATTCCGGCGGCGCGATCATCAGCGTGCCGGCGGCGTAAGGCACATCGCCAGGCGGCGTGCGCAGGTTCTCGCCGCCGGCAAAGGTGATGCCGGCCCCGAGGGAGGCGGCGTCACGGCCCATGATGGCGACATCGTCGCCGTCGCCGCCGGCAAACACCTTTGTCGCGCCTGCCTTCTTCAGCCGGCCGACCAACCCTATCTGGTTGTCGAGCTGCGGCCTGAACGTGTCGGTGAATACCGGCTTCAAGGCTGCCTGTTCGGCCGCGGCGCGAAAAGTCTCGGCCATCTCGCGGCCATAGATGGTGCCGTCATCGATTATGGCGAACAGCTCGTCGCGCCACAGCCGGGTGAGCTTGGCGGCTACCGCATTGCGCTCATCATCGCCGCGCGGGCCGAGCCGGTAGACCGGCCAGCCGGTCTTGGCGCGCCGGTCGGTCAGGCTTTCGGTGCGCACGCCGACCGTGATGACCGGAATGTTGGCGTCCTTCAGGATCGGCAGCGCCGTCTCGATCGCCTCGGTGCAGAGAAAGCCCACCACGATATCGACCTTGGCGTCGACGAATTCCTTTGCCGCCGCGGCGCCGCCATCGGCGGTGCAGGCATCGTCTGCGGTCTTGATCGCAAGGCCGTTCGCCTCCGCCGCCAGGCCGGCACCATTCTCAATCTGCTTGCCCAGGATCGCCGACGGACCGGAAAGCGGTGCCGCAACGCCGACCAGCGTCTCGGCCTCGGCGCTCGCTGCCAGCGACAGCCAGAACAGCACGGCTGATGTCGTCGTGAGAAGACGCATTCGGGCTAAGAGATCCTCCATGCCGGGAATACAATCCCGCACTATTCCAGGAAATGCCTAAAGGCTGGCTAAGCGGTGCGCAACACGCGAATTTGCGGATTGCGGTCAAGCACTTCGCCCGTGATGGATAACTTGTGGCGTGCAATATGCCGCCATATATAACGGGCTTGTTCCGACAGGTGGATTATCGCGTGCTGAAGATCAATGACATCGGGCCGCAGCACTATCGCGATGCGATGGCGCATTTTGCCGGCCATGTGCATGTGGTGACCACGGACGGGCCCGGCGGCAAACGCGGCGCGACGGTGATCGCCGCCTGTTCGGTTTCGGACACGCCGCCGACGGTTCTGGTCTGTCTCAACCGCGAGAACGCCAAGAACGAGGCTTTCATCAAGAACGGCAGGTTCGCGCTCAACACGCTTGCCTCGGACCAGGAAGCCGTCTCGGTGGGCTTTTCCGGTGTCACCGGGTTGCCGGCGGATGAACGCTTTGCGCTGGCCGAGTGGGATGTGATCTCGACCGGCGCGCCGACTCTGAAGGGCGCCCTTGCCGTGTTCGACTGCGAGATCATCGACGCCAAGGATCTTGCCACCCACCGTGTGCTTTTTGGCAAGGTGACAGGCCTGCGCATCGGCGATAATTTGCGGCCGCTGATCTACTATAACCGCGACTATCACGTTCTTTGAAACGTGCAAGCGGGACCCACGGAGACAAGATGACCGCGCCGCGCCCCGCGCCGAAATCGATCGACGAAACGCTCGATCTTTTGACCGCTGCGGACTATGTCGCGGACCGCTCGCTGGCGACCGTGCTGTTTCTTTCACTGCGCATGAAGCGGCCCTTGTTCCTCGAAGGCGAGGCGGGCGTCGGCAAGACCGAGATCGCCAAGGTGCTGGCCGACACCCTCGGCCGCCGGCTGATCCGGTTGCAATGCTATGAGGGGCTCGACGTCTCTTCGGCCGTCTATGAGTGGAATTATGCCGCGCAGATGATCGAGATCCGCATGGAGGAGGCGGCCGGCAAGGTCGTGCGCTCCGACATGGAGCGTAACGTATTCTCCGAAAAATACCTGATCCGCCGCCCGGTGCTCGATGCGCTGACCGGCAAGGCCGGCGCGGCGCCGGTGTTCCTGATCGACGAGCTCGACCGCACCGACGAAGCGTTCGAAGCGTTCCTGCTGGAAATCCTGTCGGATTTCCAGGTTACGGTTCCCGAGCTTGGCACGATCAAGGCGGAAGAGCCGCCGATCGTCATCATCACCACCAACCGCACGCGCGAGATCCACGACGCGCTGAAGCGGCGCTGCCTTTATCACTGGGTCGATTATCCGAACGCCGAGCGCGAGCTGGAGATCGTGCGCCGCAAGGTGCCGCAGGCGAACCGCCGGCTGTCGGCAGAGGTCGTGTCCTTTGTCCAGAAGCTGCGACAGGTCGAGCTGTTCAAGGCGCCAGGCGTCGCCGAAACCATCGACTGGGCCGGCGCGCTCACCGAGCTCGACAAGGTGGCGCTCGACCCGGAGACCGTGTCCGACACGATCGGCGTGCTTTTGAAGTACCAGGATGATATTGCCCGCATCGGTGAGGGCGAGGGCCGGCGCATCCTCAATGAGGTGAAGGCCGAGCTTTCGGCGGCGGAGTAGGGGCGATGCCGTCGCCGCGTCCGGAACCCAAAGAGGCGCGCGCCGATGGGCGCATCGCCGATAATATCGTCTATTTCGCTCGCGCCTTGCGCAAGGCCGGCATGCGCGTCGGGCCGGCCTCGGTGAAGGACGCCATCGAGGCGGTGCTTGCCGCCGGCATCGGCTCGCGCGACGATTTCTACTGGACGCTGCATGCGGTGCTGGTTTCGCGGCACGAGGATCATCCGGTCTTCGACGAGGCCTTCCGCCTGTTCTGGAAATCGCGCGAGCTGATCGAGAAGCTGCTGGCGATGTTTTCACCGGTCGCCCTGGATACAACCGAAAAGCAAAAGCCGCGGGCGGCCGAGAACCGCGTCAGCCAGGCGATGTTCGAAGGCCACCAGAAGAACCAGCCGGCCCGGGAAGTGCCGGAGATCGAGGTCGATGCGCGGCTCACCTTTTCCGGCAATGAAGTGCTGCGCGGCAAGGATTTCGCCCAGATGGACGCCGGCGAAATGGCCGAGGCCAAAAAGGCGATCATGGCCTTGCGGCTGCCCTTTGACCTCGTCCGCACGCGGCGCTTCAGGGCCGACGCGCAGGGGCGCCGCATCGATCCGCGCGCCATGATGCGTTCGGCCGCGCGCACCGGCGGCGCGCTTATCCTGCCGAAATTCCGATCGGCGCGCGAAGTGCATCCGCCGCTGGTCGTGCTTGCCGATATTTCGGGCTCGATGAGCCAGTACACCCGCATCTTCCTGCATTTCCTGCATGCCCTGACGGAGAAGCGCCGGCGCGTGCACGCCTTCGTCTTCGGCACGCGGCTGACTAACCTGACCCGGCAGATGCGCCATCGCGATCCGGACGAGGCGCTGGCCGAATGCTCGGCGGCGGTGAAGGACTGGTCGGGCGGCACCCGCATCGGCGATACGTTGGCCGAATTCAACCGGCTGTGGTCACGGCGCGTGCTGGGGCAGGGCGCCGTGGTGCTTCTCATCACCGACGGGCTGGAGCGCGACGACGTCACCGGCCTGTCGCAGGAGATGGAGCGGCTGCACAAGTCCTGCCGGCGGCTGATCTGGCTCAATCCGCTGTTGCGCTTCGACGGGTTCGAAGCGCGCGCCCGCGGCGTCAAAGCGATGCTGCCGCATGTCGACGAGTTCCGGGCAGTGCATAATCTCGACGCGCTGACCGATCTTTGCGCCTCTCTCGACCAGCGGCCCGCGGCCTCGGTCGATCCGCGCCGCTGGCTGCGAACTGGCGACAGGCGGGCCGCATAGCCATATGTTCTGCTTGGGAATGTCCCGGCGGGAAAACAGACTGTGTGAGAAGCGACAATGGATGAGAGCATATATCTCGATGAAGCCCGTGATCCGCTGATCATCGCGGAGGGCTGGATGAAGGACGGCAAGGATGTCGCCATCGCGACCGTGGTCGAGAACTGGGGTTCGGCGCCGCGTCCGGTCGGCAGCCATCTGGTCATCGACGCTGAAGGGAATTTCCATGGCTCTGTCTCGGGCGGCTGTGTCGAGGGCGCCGTGGTGACCGAGGCGATCGACGTCATCGGCTCGGGCAAGGCCAGGATGCTGGAGTTCGGCGTCGCCGACGAAACGGCCTGGCAGGTGGGCCTTTCCTGCGGCGGCCGTATCAAGGTCTATGTCGAAAGGCTGGGCTGACCGCCGTGGATCCATACATTCTCAAGACCTTGAACGAGGAACGCCGCGCCCGCCGGGCAGTGATTGTCGTCACCGACCTTGGCGACGGCCGCGACCGCATCGTGCGCGAGGGCGATCCTGTCGCGGGCGATCTCGGGGCGGCAATCGCCAATGCGTTTCGTACCGGCAATTCGCGGTCAGTGGAGGCGGAAGGGCGGACCTTTTTTCTCAACGCGCATCTGCCGCGCCCGCGCCTCGTGGTGATCGGCGCGGTGCATATCAGCCAAGCGCTGGCGCCGATGGCCAGGATCGCCGGCTACCCGGTCGAGATCATCGACCCGCGCACCGCCTTCGCGACCCCGGAGCGCTTTCCCGACGTCGCGCTGCATGCCGAATGGCCGGAGGATGTGCTGAAGCGCGCGCCGCTCGACAGCTACACGGCGCTCGCCGCAGTCACCCATGATCCGAAGATCGACGATTTCGCGCTGAAGGCGGCGCTCGACGCCCGCTGCTTCTATGTAGGCGCGCTGGGCAGCCGCAAGACCCATGCCAAGCGCGTCGAGCGCCTGCTGGCGCTCGGTGCCGGCGCCGACCAGATCGCCCGTATCCACGCGCCGATCGGCCTCGACATCGGGGCGGCAAGTCCGGCCGAGATCGCCGTTGCGGTGCTCGCGCAGACCATCCACGCCTTCCGCTCGCGCGGTCTGGAAGCAAAAGGCGCCGTGGCGTGAAATTCGGGCCGGTTCCGATCGACGAGGCGGAAGGGGCGGTGCTGGCGCATGCGACGGCCGCGGGCGAAAAGCGGTTCCGCAAGGCGCACCGGCTGAGCCGCGAGGATGTCGCTGCACTGAAGGCAGCGGGTGTAGTCGAGGTCGTCGCGGCGGTGCTTGGCGAGGGCGATCTCGGTGAGGATGCCGCCGCCGCGAAGATCGCGGCCGCCATGAGCCACCGCAACATCGAGGTCAAGCCGGCCGCCACCGGGCGAGTGAACCTGCATGCAGGGGCCTCGGGCGTGTTTACCGTCAATGCCGGGATGATCGATGCCATCAACGCCGTCGATCCGGCCATCACCGTCGCGACGTTGGCGCAGCATGCGCCGGTCGAGAAGGGCCAGATGGTCGCGACGGTGAAGATCATCCCCTTTGCCGTCGCCGCAAACCTGGTGGACAGCGTGGTGAGGATTTGCGCCGGCCGCGAGATCTTTGCCGTCAACGCCTATCGTCCCATCACGGTCGGCGTCATCCAGACGGTGCTTCCGGGCGTCAAGCCGAGCGTGCTTGACAAGACGCTGCGCGTCACCGAGGCGCGGTTGGCGCGTTCCGGCGGCCGGCTGACGGCCGAGCGGCGCACGCCGCATGAGATTGCCCCGGTCGCCGCGGCCGCGACCCAGCTGGCGCGCGACAATGACATGGTGGTGATCTTCGGCGCCTCAGCGATGAGCGATTTCGCCGATGTCGTGCCGGCCGCGATCGAACGTGCCGGCGGCACCGTCATCCGCGCGGGCA